>CAZKDA010000209.1:0-8943 GCA_964551455.1 uncultured Saprospiraceae bacterium | reverse complement strand
AAAACGGCTCCGGCCAATTGTTAGGTAAACAAAAAAAGTGAAGTAATGCTGCTTTCATAGTTTTGAAATCCAAAACATATCTTCAATCCCGTTTTTCCTGGAAAAGCGGGGATAATCCCCTGAAAGATTGAAACCGCCTTCGTTCTGAAGGTTTGGGAAGTGATGTAAGCATTTTATACAAGCGTGTTAAAAAAGAAATAATAGGAATAAACAATGAGCAATTTGCTGAATCGGCAGATTACACAGGTGAGTTGTTATTTGTAAAATAATATTATTGCTAACCATAAAAAACAAAAACCGATGACACGCTTTACTACCGGAAACCTCAGATTCATTCTGCTGAATTTTTTCGTGTTTATCTTTTATCAATCCGAAGCTCAGTTTGCTACGCTAGTGGAGTTGCACCATAGCTGCGACGGGTCGGGTGGATATGTTGAATTTGAGTTGAACGGCGATCCTTCGGCTTATACTTATTACTGGATACATGGCCCTACCAGTTTGATATTGGATAGCCTGGACTGCGGAGACTACACCTTTGTTGTCCGGGACTTTTATGGCTGCGTAGAAGAGTACGACATTACGATCCACTGCCTTGAAAGTTGTTATCTGGACTACCAAATACTTTATGGGATCAATCCGTGTATCGCCTATATTGTACTTCAGGTATTTACCAGTGGTGATGTGCCGATCCAGGAACAGGCCTTGAATATAGAATGGGCTGACGGAAATCCTTCAGGTCTATTCAGACAGGTATCTCTTAATCAAAGCGGCATCTATTGCGTCACTATTACCCCGCAGGGAGGTTTGGATTCCTGCTGCTATATTTATCAGTGCATCCAGGTGAATGCCAATCCTTCCTGCGGTGATCGTTGCAATCGGCGGATGATCGTCAATGAAACCAACCGGGAATCCGATGGCAGGGGGCAGTTTGTAGAATTGCTCGTAACAGGAAGATGCAACTGTGAGCGAAAAACCGATTTGAGAGGATTTATCTTAGATGACAACAACGGGTATTTGATTCCAGGCAACCAATTTGTCAATGAATATAATACCGGTAGCACCATAGGTGCTGATCCCGGCTACCTGGTATTTAATTATAGCGAAAACTGGGATTCGGTTCCCAACGGATCGCTGATCGTCATATATAACCAGCGAGACAGCACGATGACCGACTTGCCGGCAGATGACCCCACGGATGCCAACGAGGACGGAGTGTATGTTTTACAGGCGAGTGATGCCGATTATTTTTTCGCAAAATCGGGAAGCTGGAATAATACCCAAAAGATCATGGAATATACGGGTACTCTGGCCACCCCCGAATGGGAAATCATCGATATAAGCCCATTGGCGGACGGAATGCAAGTCAGGGAGCCTGACGGAACATTCCATCATGGTATAAGCCTGGGGGTTACTTCATTTTCTGTGGCAAACACTTTCCCCCTTTGGATAACCGAAAACCCATCCACCGGGCACAACTTACAGCTTACCGGCCCCGACTTTGACGACAAAACGGATTATACCTATACCGATGCAGCATTAAACCAAAGAACTCCCGGACTGCCCAATTCCACTCCCAACCAGGTACTGATCGACTCACTACGGGATTGCCAGTATTTTCCGCCATTGCTTCAAACCGGCGAACAGGCATTGTTAAGAAACACGGGAAAGCCGGGTGAAATACCAGGCATGACGAAAACAGTCGAAACCATTCGGGCGTACCCCAACCCATTCACCAGCGAGATCAACCTGGATTATTATTCTCTGGAAGCAGGAGAAGCTCAATTAAACGTGCTCAGAATATCGGGCCAAACGGTTTACCGACATACCATCCAGACAAAAAAAGGAGCTAATCTCTACAAACTGAAAGTAGATGACAGTCTGTCTTCCGGTCTGTTGATCCTGGAGTTTATCTTCCCATCAGGCGAAAGACAGAACCTGAAAGTAACACACATCAGAATACATTAAACACAAGTGTGAATCATTCCTTTTACAACTCAAAATAAAAATCCATCAACCGTAAATAATTATTACAATGAAAACCTTCACAAAACAAATCCTGATTACTTCGCTCTTTATATTTTCTTTTTTTTATTCATCTGCTCAAAATGATTGTCCTATTGATGATCCCTTGATGAACCTTGATGATTTTATTGATGGTGATTGCTGCTGGATGGCAGGAGATTCTTATAGTAATATTTATTTTGATGTTGAAAGTGTATGGGCGGAATCAACATGTGAACTTAGTTGTGATACGGCAACCTATTATTTAATAAATGTTAATACAAGTGCCGGAAACTGGCAGGGGATGCTTCCCTATTGCAATTATGCTGAATTAGCAAATATTGTAAACATAGTGCTTGATACTATTGGAAACGGGTTAGAAACTGTCATTTTTTTTCCGAATTCAACCGGAATATATGTAAATAATATAGGCATTTTGGATACTATATCGTCGATTCGTTTATGCGCAGATGGTTTTGGTGCAGAATGTGATAACAATTCTTTAACCAATGCCGGAAACCGGTTTCTAAGCTCAACCATGTTGCCTCCGTGTAACCCTTGGGTTTATAGTGAGCAATATTGGTGGGGTTCCATGGTACCATGCGACAGCCTGACCACACCCACCATCCCTATTATATACCCTGAGGACTTAGGGCCGGACGCATCGACACCGCCGAATATGACACTTTTTTCTTCAGGCGAAAATGATATTACCACAAACGATATTCTTAATCTGGGTACTATCGATGGCAATGATACGATTTCAAACAATTCTCCTTCAATAAATACCGTAGGCCACCTGTTAAATGCCGCCGTTTCGAGCGGAGCGCTTCAAAACGGGCTGGGTTGTACAAATGTCAATTGTTACGATTTGACAGTGCTCGCAGAACAATTAAATACCGGTGAAGCGGCAGATACCATAAACCAGAAAATGAGCGGCGAGGGAGACCCACCTTCCGGCTTCTCATCCTGGTCTGAGGCCATAAGTAGTGAAGTTGCATCACATTTACAAAGTGTCAACTTGGCTGAAATTCTCAATGATCATTTTGGGCTGAACATTCCCAATATGGATCCCGGAAATTGCGATAGCATTATTGTGATTCAGTTTACTCAAACGCCACAAGAGGAAAACAACGCCAGGGCTTTTTCATTATTTACCGATCCTACCCCAAACACCAGCGCTGATCTCGACTTTTTCGACCAGGAAGTTCCCGGCCTCGGATCGAACGGCCCGGGTGGAGCAGAACCATCACCTTCGGCATTGAGCATGATCGAAGGCATAAAAGGCGGAGTGAATCTGTACAACGGCTCTCAATCCACTTCCATCCCGCTTTATACCATCAGCGCGAATGACCTTTCGATCCCCATTTCGATCAGCAGCGGGAATAACGGCCTGAAAGTGAACGATATGGGATCGCTGGTGGGACAAAACTGGAATATCGATGCGGGGGCTATGATCTCGCGCGTGGTGAAAGGCTTGCCCGATGAATTTGACGGAACGGTATATGGGATAGGACGAGGGAAAGTGAATAAATTGACAGCAACCTTTCAGTTTCCGGCGAACTTTAACTTAGATGTAAGATTTCCAGGTGACAAGCTTTGCCAGCTTAACCTCAAAGAAAAGATAAAATTGGGGCGATTAGGAAAAACCATCTCCATGGGGCCAAATGCAGAATTGCTTGTTTTATGGTCGCCACTACAGGGAAATGTTATCAATGCTACTTTACTGATCGCTATTCCGCTTCCCATTCCGCTCGTTCAAATATATTTGGGTGTTGGATTTAATATCGGGGTAAATCCTACCCAGGTCATTGGCGATATTGAATACGAAGAAGAAGCGAAGGGATTTTTCCACCTAGACGACGAGCCTTTCGGTATTGTTGACCTGGATGAAGCAAAGCTTGGTGATTTGGCATTGGAGGATAGAAGCCATTTGTTTAACCAAATCCATTCGGCAAAGAAATTTGACGATCTCAAGTTTTTTTCTGACCAGATCGCCAACTGGGATGCCTGGATCGAAGCGATCACCGGCAACCATAAGCTCAAAACCAAAAAACTCGATACCCAGCCCGATGAATTTCATTTTAGCGTCGGCGGCTACTCCGGCAGGTTTTCGTACCAACTGGACGATAGCCAGCAACCGGTCATCTTCCCATACCAGGATGGGATTGAGATTACCAAGTACCATGCAGGAAGCGGAGATATTTGCGGCTTTAAGATCAGAACGCCTGATGGTAAGCTCTATGTTTTCGGGGACACGCTTGGCAGTAGTTACCATGGAGTCGATTTTACGGAAAACACCAATTATTATTTGCCCAATTTTTACACCTACCCGGAAATCGGGCAAGACCGTGATAACTTTGGGACCGCCCAGATTGATGTCGGACAACTGACGCATTACCCTTTTATAGGTAATCACAATATTTCAGCGTATGGCAACACTTATGACCGCAATTTCAAAAAGATGGCTGCTCCGCGCTTTGCTTCATCCTGGCATCTTCGTTCGGTAAAAAGCCTGCTATCGCAGGAGGTGATCGACTTTTATTACAGCGAGCAAAATCCTTTAACTTATTATGCCGATAAAAGCTATACCCATACTTTTCCAAACTTCGACATGGATTCCAACAAATTGGTGACCAAGGAAAATGTCGAAATGAACCCCAGGGATTTTGTCGGGCCGGGACCTAAAACGACCAAATGGGAAAACGGCAGGGCGGAGTTTGCCTATTCCGCAACGGAAACCCGGCTTGAACGATGGGATTTGCAGGAGATCAAAACCGGGCGGGGAGAATCGGCATTTTTTTCTTATGGGGGTGAAGGCTATGAAAGAGGAGAGATAGCAGGAGATCACCTTTGTAAAAAGATAGAGATAAAAAGAGGAGGGGGAAGTTCTTTGTTCAAAGGCTGGAAGTTAACTTATGCTTCGGAAGTCACGCCAGGAAGCGGATCGGTGATATGCCAGGAGGATACATTGACCGGCGGGACTACCTCAATTGCAGGAGATACTCGCTTTTATCTTGGAGAAAATTATCAACTCAAGTCACACGATTTCAATAAATACATCCACCTGTATTTAAAAGTATCCTGTTTCACCCTGCCTTTGAGGTTCAATATTAGATTCCCCGCAAGCGCTACCTATTGGGGGCACATAGATACTCTATCCCCTTTCGGCTCCCTGATGGATGTCAAACGGAGGCTGCATGAGTTTGACAAAACGAAAGAACAAGCCATATACGACGCCGAATACAAGCGGTCGTTCCTGGTAAAGATCGAAGAGATCGATAAGACCGAAACCTTGCACGATGACTTTGTGGATATTTCGTATAATGAAGGCACGCTGCCTAAGCGGTTCAGCATGGATCAGGACCTGATGGGATATTACAACAACAATACTACAGGATCGCCACTTCCGCCCGTCAGGTATAAAAATATCAATACCGGCTCGTCCAACTCTACCATTACGACTTCTACTCCTGGACTGAGGAGGCAGTTTCCATTTTACAATGTTGATTTTCCGAACGATATGTACAAAGGTCACGATTATTCCGCTGACTTTTCAAGAGCAAAAATAGGGGCGCTGAAAGCCTTAAAGTACGGTTCTGGGGCTGAAATTTCCTATACTTATGAATCCAATGTTTTTCCTTACAATGGTAGCACCATCGCAGGAGCAGGAATCAGGGTGTCTTCACTTAAAGAAGACCCCTTCGATATGCCTTCTAAAATAACAAACTATTCTTATTCCGATCCCAGTGTCATCAACGACCCGGTACGGATCGAGCAAAATCCAAAGAATTTTTATTATCGCGACCTGGAAGAAAAAGTGGTATGTACTTCATCGCCGATGAACCTGATGTTTTCCAACAGGAGCAACCATGTAGGATATAAAAAAGTCCGTGAATCCTGGAAACAATTTGGCACCGGCGCTACATTCGGAAGCGTCATCCACTGGTACACCACGCCCGATGATTTTGATTCTAAAATCATGTGGATGGAGCAAAACGTGATCCGGGACAGCCTGTACGAAGAACATAAGAAAGGTATGGACAGTGACTTTAAAGATTTTGACATTTTTGAGGCGGATGATGACCTTCCGGCTTCGCTTGTATTCCCGGAGAAGATGGTTCATATCGGCGAGTTTTTCGGGCTGGAATATAAAAACGAAGTGTTCAGCCTCACTGATTTAATCCAGCAAACCGATAACAATTATCAATATTACGGAACCAAATGCAATTGTGGTACTGTTGATCCACCACTACCTGTTTCGGAAGAAGAACCTTCTTCCCGAAGCGATGACAACCAGCCAGGACCATGCCCACCGCCTGGATTAGTTTATTTTGATTCGGAACGTTATCAATACAACTTTCCCGGAACCTTTACCCAAAACTATACATACCGGGTATTGAAAAACTACAAACCTTTTAATGAAGATGACTTTGGACTTATCAGCCAGCTATTGAATCTCTTGGTCGATCTCCTAGTTGACGGGATTTTTGCCATCGAACACCCCTACAAGTACATCGACCGGCATACTTATGTTTCCGAGCGATGTATCAATTCTGGGAATGTGCGGATCAAAAATAGTACGGTGCAAAACTTCTTTAAGGATAACACAAATAACAAAATTACAACATCATACGATTATCCGTATTTTACATTATCCGAATATCTTCAAGGTATTCCACTTTCTTCTAATACAAATATATATACCAACGAAACTAATTTGTTGGGGCAAATAACAAAAAAAGATACTTTTGCATGCGATACCCCAACATATTATGACGGCAGCGCAATTTCCTGCCTTAACGGTATCGGATTCAAGATGCCTTTGTTTTCGAGCATTTCCCAAAACGACACCCTTGTAAAAGCCAGCTTTACCGCACTCACTATGGATAATGGCAAGGTTGTACCAAAGGCCAATTTCACCGCCAGGAATAAGCAAATCGCTATTGTTGGCGCTTTTGAAGATTACAACGACGATGGCAGGCCACAGAAATATTTCCTTGCTAAGCATGATGCTCCAGAAATCGATTATAATACCGGAAGTTCATCTGAGTTTTTCGACCCCATTATTTTTACATGGAATGACCGGCTCCAGCCTTTATCGAGGAGCTACTTAGATTTTGAAACCAATTACACCTACGACCCGACATATTATGTGCGCACTTCCGTAACTGATCCTGACGATGTGCTAACGCAATATGATTACGATGATCGCTGGCGGTTGCAAACCGTTATATCACTTAATGGAAGGCAGAAATTAGACTATGAATACAACATTGAAGAAGGCGATAATTTTACAAAATCCACACTGTCGTTTGATGATCAGGAATTTCCTGACCAGATAGTCACCAAATATACCGACGGCTTCGGAAGACCGATCCGTACCGAACGGGATAACGACGGAGCATTGATCGAAAGCATGGAATTCGATTATTTTTTCAGGAAGCGAAGTGATTATGCTATGGGGCGTGGACTTACCGAATATTCCTACGATCATTCGCCTATCACCCGCAAAGTCGTCGCTACGGACGCCGAAGGCAACAAAACCACGACCATCGAAACGGGCGACGATGATCATTTTGAAAAAACAGAAGTGACCGACCCCAACGGGCACACGATGACCATGTACCGCGATGGCTTTGGAAGAACCGCAAAAAGAGTATCCGGCGAGGGCGGAGTGACGGCCTACAACTTCAATGCCCTCAACCACCTGCTTTCCGTACAAAACCCTGACGATGAACTGATCGAATATGAATACAACGATATGGGAAGAGTATATCAACGAACCATACCTGGCGCTGACGCTACCACCTATTGGTGGGATAATGCTTTTCGCCCGGTAGCCATGCAGGATGGAGAAGGCAATATCCGCGTGACCACTTATGATGATTACAACCGTATTACCCACATTCATAGTAAAAACGGCAGCATCAGCGCAAATCCCGCTGATGTCGTGGCCGAAGGTTCCATCACCGGTGATCAGTTGTTGCTCGAAAATGAATATGTCGCGGATCATACCTGGCTTGAAAAAACCACTGAAACCGTTATAACCGCCGGAGGATTCGATGGCGAAAAAATCACCGATTTCGGTTCTTTTGACGACATCGGAAGGCCGGGAAGTATCGAAGTAAGCTATCCCGATGGTACTTTCTCCACGCAACTTATATACACCGATGCGGGGATGGTGACCACGGAAGTTACCGAATTTGATGGGCCGGAGGATTACGATTACAGGTACTTTTACACCTTCGACGACCTGCTGCGACCCGATGAAACGCGGCTCCAATTCAACAGCGACAATACCCAGCGCATCAATAAGCTCTTTTACAACAACGCCGACCAGGTGATCAAAAAATACCTCGGCGGCTCAACGGCAAAACCCCTGCAAAAGGTCGATTACCGCTACGATGCCATCGGGCGGTTGACCCACATCAATACTCCCTCGGAATTGGAATGTTTTGACAGCCTGGAAACGTGTACCCTGAAAAAGACACTTGTAATACAAGGCAATTCCCGTTCTTCATTGAATCCATCTTGCCGCTTCCTCTCAGCCATTGAGATCGAAGGACAAATGTATAACCTTCCTGCTGTAATCGATCTATATGAGGATCCAAACGACCTGCTAGGTGCTCTTGAAGCTACCCTCGATGCATCGGGTTACTTCGGCGTAGTGACTATTGATGTGGTACCATGGCCTGGTCAGTTGATGTATATCCACATCACCATCACACAGACCAATGCACAGTCAATAAAGCTGCATTACCAGGACTGCCAGACCACCACGCCGCTCGATGTGATCGACTGCTGCATCAACGAATCCGACTCCACCCTTATTCACGACAACCTGCCGCCCGACTACACCGACCTGTACTACCAGGAGCTTGAATACACCGGACTGGATATCAACCGAATCGAGATCGGCGGGAATTGCGACATCGGGCT
>CAZKDA010000208.1:0-8987 GCA_964551455.1 uncultured Saprospiraceae bacterium | reverse complement strand
TGAGCAACCTAAACGAAATCAGCGGCAATTGTTACATTCGCAACAATGCTTCCCTGCGCAACCTGGCTGACCTGGAAAATCTGGCTGCCATCGGCGTTGACTTAGAAATCAGGAACAATTCCACGCTGGCCACATTGAACGGCCTGGAATCCCTAACCGCCATCGGCGCTGACCTTCGGCTGGAAAACAACGCCATGCTCAGCAGCCTCAAGGGCCTGAACAACTTAGTTTCGGTTGGAACTCACCTTGAAATCCGCGACAATCCCCTGCTTACAAACTTAGATGATTTGAGCAATCTCCTCGCCATCGGCGGCGAACTGTGGATAGAAAACAACGAAGCCTTAGTTAGTCTGAGCGGTCTGGAAAATATCGCCCCTTTTTCCATTCAAAATCTTTTCCTCCTCAACAATCCGGTACTTTCCACCTGCGAAGTGCAAAGCATCTGCGACTATCTGGGCATCCCGGCCAGCCCCGCCGAAATTTCCGGCAATGCCGCAGGTTGCAATACCCGCGAGGAGGTGGAAACGGTCTGCGAAACTTTGAGTACCGATGAAACTTTGGATATGGTTGTGAATATCTCCCCGAACCCTACTGCTGGTGTTTTTAAAATTACCGGGATTGAAAGCGGAGATTTCACGATAACGGATTCCGCTGGCCGCCTGCTAAATTCAGGTACATTTGACCGGCAAGGCATCGATATTTCAAACCAGCCGCAAGGGATATACTTTGTTCAGGTACGTAACGGCAACCGCCGATTGATGGAAAAGGTGGTGAAGTATTGATGTCCATACAGGCGGATATTTCTGAAAAATATACTCTGAAAGTGTTTTAAACCCTCAAATCTACTCTTCTTCGAAAATCTCCTCTGCTTCGTTTTTAAGGTCTCCGGGCGCAGGTTTCGGCGGCTTTTTCATATCCCCGAAAGCATCTTTGAAATCATGCACGAGGTCTGAGAATTTTTCTTTGGTGCCATCGACGACCATATCAACCGAATCATCAGCGGAATCTGTGACCTCTTCGGCAGCGGCAGCGGATTTGTTTTCCACCTCGTCCATTTTGTCAGCAGCCTGATCCATCATTTGCTCGATGGCATCTTCCGCACTGCTGATGTCTTCATCGACAATGTTCATGGCATCTTCCGCCATTTCGGGGCCAGGGTTTGTTTCCAAATTTTCGGCTTCGGTTTCGGCCATCTGGTTGGCTTTGTTCATGGCTTTTTCCGCCATTGTTTTTGCTTCGTGGAAAGCTTCTTTGGCTTTTAATTTCAACTCTTCCACGACCGGAGCCGCTTTCTCAGCCGCTTTCTCGGCCATTTCCGAGGCTTCGTGGAGGGCTTCGGAGGTTCTGGCCTTCAGGTCTTCAATGACAGGGTTGGCTTTTTCCATTATTTTTTCTCCCATTTCCTGGGCCTCGTCAGCAACGTCCCCTAATACTTCGCTGGTTTTTTCGGCAGCTTCTTCTGCCTTTCCGAACAGTTTATTTAAAAATTCCTGAAAACCCATGATCGGCCATTTTTAAGGTTATTGAATATAACTACAACAAATAAAATTAGGAATCTATTTCGATAAAATTAAATCTTATAGACGATGAACATATTTCGACAGGATTTAGAGCCCGGGTCATATACGTACTTCATTATCCTCGCTATTAACAATTCGTATAAATTCCTCTGTGATGCTTTCGGTCTGCATTTGTTGTCTGAATTGTTCCATCGTGGAAGCATAGCAGAGCCTGCCTTTGTGGATAATGGCAAGATCGTCGCACAACAGATCCACTTCGCTCATGGTATGCGATGAAAAGATAACGGTCTTTCCGTCCTGCTTACATTGCCTGATCAGTTGGATGATATTGGCGGCGGAGATCACATCAAGACCTGTGGTCGGTTCGTCAAAGATCACGACAGAGGGATCGTGGATGATGGTGCGGGCGATCGACACCCTTTGTTTCATTCCAGTTGAAAGTTGCCCGATCCTTTTTTTTGCAAAATCGTGCATCCCC
Source organism: uncultured Saprospiraceae bacterium (assembly GCA_964551455.1). Taxonomy (GTDB): domain Bacteria; phylum Bacteroidota; class Bacteroidia; order Chitinophagales; family Saprospiraceae; genus JAHDHW01. The sequence continues at coordinate 6,989 of CAZKDA010000208.1, read as the reverse complement.
AGCAGGGTGAAAAGTTCTTCTTTTCTTTTTTTGAAAATGGCAGGAGCGATGCCATGCAGCCGGGCGAAATAGCTGACCAGTTCGTCGGGCGTCAATCTTTTGTAAAGGCCGGTGGTGCCTGTGAGAAAACCGATCTGCTGTCTTACTTTGCCATCATCTGCGACGGTATCGAAACCATTTACCCGGATACTTCCTTCAGCGGGTTTCAGGATAGTGGCGATCATACGCAGGATAGTGGTTTTTCCTGCTCCGTTAGGGCCGAGCAAGGTAAATATCCTTCCGGGATGGCATTGAAAACTGATGTTATCCACTGCTTTGATTTCGGAAGTTTTTGTGTTCAGTTCGTTTCGCTGTTGTTTCGAAAGGCGGAAAGTTTTGCTGATTTGTTCGACTTCAATCATTGAGGAATTGTGTTTTCGAAATTAACCGGGAAAAGTGTTGCTGATCTGAAATTTCACCCGAAAATATGAAAAAGAATTTTTACAAACGATAAAAAAACGATTGGGGTCAATTCCCTCAAGCTGGTCAAAATAGCCGGAATTCATTCAGGTTCAAGGCAATAAACTTCTGTTAAAAGTTTTAAAAACCCGAATTGTAAAGTTAACTTTGCGTTTTCAACAGAAAGCCGAAAACCTTGCATCTGAATTTCGGTTTCTCACAAAAATTAAAATTTTATACATAATGAAATTGGTGAAATCAGCATTTTTGACAATCCTTTTTTCAACTATTTTTATAACAGGCATATCCGCTCAGAAATACGGTCACCTCAATAGCGGCAACCTGATCATGTCGGTCCCCGAAGCGCAAAGCGCTGAAAAAGAACTGGTGACTTACCGCAGCCAACTGATCGAGGCCTGGAAAAAAAAGGCGGCAGCATTGGAGGCGGATGCCATGAAACTGAGGCAGGAATACGATGCCGGGGATATTTCCAAGATCAAAGCGCAGGAAAGGCAGACGGCTCTGGCCAAAAGGGAAGAGGAGTTGAGAAAGGAGGAGATGGAGATTGGCCAGAAAATAGAAAAGCGAAGGGAAGACTTGCTGAAACCGATCTTCGACCGGATCGACGTTGCGCTTAAAGAATTGGGCAAGGAACACGGTTACACCATGATCTTCGATACCAGCATTTTTAATGCTTTGCTTTATGTCAAAGAATCCGATGATGTGATGCCGCTTTTGAAGGCAAAACTCGGATTGTGATCCTTTGTTGGTCCTGAAAAGAAATAAAAAAGACCCAAGCGGCTGTCGGAGATTTCGGCAGCCGTTTTTATTTTTTGCGGCTTCCAGAGATTTTTTGCTGGAGCCGGATAAAGTTGTTCAACAAGGTTACATCCACCACACCGACGAGTTGTTCGTTTTCAACAACAGGAAAAATATTGTAGCCCTTTTCCTGTACTTTACTCACCACATGCTGTAACGTAACTTCAGGGCTTACTGCTTCAAATTCCTTGCTCATATATTGCTCTACGGGGCTTTCGAAATCTTTGTTTTTCAAGGCTTCCAGGATGTGGGATTCGTGTAAAACCCCGGCAATCGTTCCGTGCTCATCAAAAACCAAAAAGTTTTTTTCAAGGCCATGATTCATCTCTTCGATGACATTTCCCATATTTTCGGTAGTCAGGATGCGCGTGAAAGTCGGAGAGAATATTTCAGAAAGAAAATGGATCTTCAGCATTTCATCCATTTGCACCAGGCGGTATTCCTGTGATGCAAGCAGGAAAACAAAGATGCCGATGAAACCCATAAAAATGCTTTGTGAATAAACAGCGTAAGCGACCATCATTATTCCGAAAAAGTTGCCAAGCTGGGAAGCAACCTTTGTAGCCTTCAGCCGCCCCAGTCTGATGGAAAGCAAAGCACGGAATATCCTTCCGCCATCCATCGGAAAGGCTGGAAGCAGGTTGAATCCTGCAAGCGCGATGTTCCCCAGAAGCAGCAATGGAATGATCTCCAGCGGATTGGAAAAGTTCAGTCCTGTGAGTTGATCTTTGATCTCATCGACAGAGTAAAAAAGGAAATACGGCAGCAGCAGAATCACGATCAGCAACGTAAAACTCCTGGATCGGTTTTTCCGGCAATTTCTCCAGCCTTGCCACTCCGCCGATCGGCGACAGGATGATGTCTTTGGTTTTTACGCCAAAACGCCTGGCTGTCAAAGCATGACCGAATTCGTGTAAAACCACGCAGAAGAAAATACAAATCACAAAAAAACCAAACCAGAGGATCGTTTGCCAGTCTCCGCCACGGGATTGCCCGATATAAACGACGTAAAAACCCAATAGTGCAAACGACCAATGGATTTCAACCGGGATTCCTGCTACTTTAGCTATTCGAAAGGCGCTTTTCATAATACCATATTGATAAACCGGGTTTTCCCGGAAATGCTTTATATTCTAAAACCAAATGTGTTGATTTGGTAATTTTTTCATTTTAAACGCACAATTCATTATTTGGTTGTAGGCACAAAAAATACAAGGCTTTAAAAGCGTTGATGCTCTTAAAGCCTTGCAGGTATTCTATTTTTCAACGTTTGGTCCCCTCAGGCATTTTCCATTTTGGAAGCCATGACCGGAACGTAGAGGTTGTCATTTTTGATAATGTCTCTGGAGATCACGATCCGCTGGATCTCGGAAGTACCTTCGTAAATTTGGGTGATCTTGGCATCTCTCATCAGACGTTCGACGTGATATTCTTTTACATAACCATAGCCGCCGTGGATTTGTACGGCTTCGACCGTGTGCTTCATGGCAACTTCAGATGCGAAAACCTTAGCCATTGAACTGGCGGTTCCATAATCCATTCCCATATCTTTCATCCATGCCGAACGGTAAACAAGCAATCTGGCAGCTTCGATCTCTGTGGCCATGTCAGCGAGTTTAAATGCAATGGCCTGGTGGCTGCTGATGGGTTTTCCGAAAGCAACTCTTTCTTTGGAATAAGCGACGGAAAGCTCATAAGCTCCGGCAGCAATACCCAGCGCCTGTGAAGCAATGCCGATGCGACCCCCTGTCAGTACTTTCATGGCAAACTTGAACCCGAAGCCATCTTCTCCGATCCTGTTTTCTTTGGGTACCTTTACATCCGAGTACATAATGGTACGCGTATCGGAAGCCCGGATGCCGAGCTTGTCTTCTTTGGCTCCCACCGAAACGCCTTCCCACGCGGTTTCCACGATAAAAGCATTGATACCCTTGTGACCTTTGTCTATATCGGATTGTGCAATGACGATGTGGACGTTGGAAGTGCCGCCGTTTGTGATCCAGTTTTTGGTGCCACTCAACAGGTAATGATCGCCGTTGTCGATGGCCGTGGTTCTCTGGCTTGTCGCATCGCTTCCGGCTTCCGGTTCGGAAAGACAAAAAGCGCCGACCCATTCTCCGGTTGCCAGCTTTGGAAGATATTTTGATTTTTGCGCTTCGTTGCCAAACTTTTCTATTCCCCAGCACACCAGCGAATTATTGACAGACATGGTAACGGAACAGGAGCTATCTACTTTTGAAATTTCTTCCATCGCCAGGACATAGGAGATCGTATCCATCCCGCCACCGCCATAATCCGGCGAGACCATCATGCCGAGAAATCCCAACTCGCCCATCATTTTGATCTGATCTTTGGGGTAGATCATTTTTGAATCGCGCTCAATGACGCCGGGTTTCAGCTCTTTTTGTGCAAACTCCCGGGCGGCTTCTTTTACTGCTAGCTGTTCTTCTGATAGTTCGAATCTCATTTGTAATAATAATTTGGTTAGCTGTATCTAAAGGTTTGTTCTTTAAAGTCCAGCGAATTTACGCTTAAATCGGTTTTTATTAAAATTTAATTTTTGTGAAAGGGGAAGGAGGGTGGTCTAGTCGCTAGTTTCTAGTTTTCCCGATTTCATCGGGATTTCTGGTTTCTGGTTTCTATGCGGATACATATAACTTTTAACCCATAGCCCATAACCAATAACCCATTTTTCATTCACAACACCTTCATTATGGTTCGGAAAGCTACATATTTATCTTTGAAACGCTGCTGGTGCTCGGCCTGGAGTTTTGGCGCTGATTCGAGTTGGTATCGTTGAAGGGTTTCCAGGTCTTTGCAAAAATACTGGATGGAATAAGTTTTTCCGTCGGGTTCATCGTGGAGGATAAGGCACATCTTGTGATCTTCAAAAAAGCCGGTGGCGAGTACATCGGGGATATGGATTTTTCTCATCCATTCCAACCAATCGTTGTGTGCGTCGTTTTCGATCTTAACGGTGACGTTGTAAAGGATCATAGCAGGAGGTTTGGCAAAAGCAGCACAATTTCAATTTCGGTATTATTGTATGTTGTCTCCACGCAGGATACGGAAGCGCTTTCGGGCATCTACGGCAAAGGTACTTCCTGAATATTCGATAAAGATCTTTTCATACAACTCTTTTGCTTTTTCCAGGTCGTTGAGTTGGTTTTCGTAGAGTTGTGCAAGGCCATACAAAGCGTTATCTGCCCGGATGCTGGTGGCAAAGTTGTCAATAATGAGTTGCAGCATCTCCGCTGATTTTTCAAATTCATTGTGCTTTTTATAAATTCCGGCTTTCAGGTAAAGGATATCGTCTTCGAGTGAATGTCCGGGAAATTGCTGATTGAGGGTATCTAGTTTTATAAAAGCTTCATCAAAACGGTTTTGGAAAACCAGGAGATCGGCTTCGGCATATAATTTCAGGGCTGCTTCGGAAGTATCCAGCCCCATGTTGTCCAAAATGAACACAGAAAGATCGAGCGCATCATTGGATATCAATTTAGAGGTAGAAGCCTTGAGCACATCGAACTGTGCCTGCGCCCACTGAAAATCACCGGCGTAGTACGATAATTTTGCATTCCTCAGCCGGGCTTCATGCCCCAGTGCATCATCCTGAAACGCTTTGTCAACCTGGGAATACAGGAGGGTAGCTTCCCAAATTTCCCCTTGCATCAGGTAAAAATCGGCAAGGCTGAGCTTACCGTTTGCCTGAACGATCCTGTCGATGCCAGGGTAGTCGATCATTTCGTTGAGCAAAGCAATTGCTTTGTCGAGGTCATTCAGATAAAAGGCTTGCAGGTCGGCCAGTTGTTTGATGATAGTGGCTGTGGTTTTGTTCCTTCCGAATTCATCGAGGAAGCGCTCGTATTGATTTTCAAGATCATGGAGGTCTTCCATAGAATAATGAAGCCCTTCCACGATTTTTTTGCGTTTACACGACAGAGATTCGCGATGGGCTTCGATGTAAAAAGTCGAAGCGAGACCTTTTTCGGAGATTATATAGTCGTAGGCTTCTATGGCTGCGTCGTAATCTTTATCATTGGCAGCGATTCCACCCAGACGAAAAACCCTTCCGCCGTTTTCGTCGAGTTTTCTGTCGAGCGCTTTGTCCTGCCGCAGAGCATTTTTATAATCTTTATTTTGTATAAAAACCCAGGACAACAACTCAGGGTATTGGATGACCTCGGGTTGATCCTGTATGCGGGAGTAAAGCTGGATTTGAAGTTCTTCGTAATCGGTAGCAGTCAAATATCTCTGAAAAATGGATTTCATGGAATTCAACATTCCCGGATTGGTTGCAAGGCTGTTGAGGTAGTGGAAAATCATTTTTTCGCTATCTCCTTTCCTTCGGTAGAGATCCCCCAGGTTGAATGAAAAGACGAGCTCGTCTTTTAATAGTTGGCCGCCTTTTTCATAAGTTTCGATAGCCAGGTCGAATTTGCTCAGTTCAGTGAACGAATTGGCTAGTTGTGTAATCACATACCGGTCGGGAGGCATTTTTTTTATTGCCTTTTTATACTGTTCGTCGGCTTCGGCATCTTTGAATTGCTTTTCAAACAAATTGCCATAAGTCACATATAAATGGATATCATGAGGGTTTTTCTTCAATTGTTCTTTGATGACAGATTCGCACTTGTCGTACTGTTCCAGTGCGAGCAGGCAATCAATGTATCGCTTAAAATAATATTCATTGTTATCCCCGCTGTAATAAAGTTTTTCAAACAATACGGATGCTTTTTCATACTCTCCGCTCATAAAATACTGCTGCGCCAGTTTGGATTCCTGCGCTGAAAGCAGCAATGGAAAAAGCAATAAAAAACCTAGTATTTTTAAGACTTTCATATTTTTATTTTTGTATTCTTTCGCGGCTTATCATTATCAAAAATTCCGGCCAAAGTGTAAATAAAAAAACGCATCTTTTGGTTTAAAGTTGCTCTTGGCATGAGGTACAGCAAACTGCCAAACAAAAAAAAGCTGCTATCCATCTGCGAATAGCAGCTCACACCACTAAAATTTAAAGTTATGAAAAATTTATTCCAACCGGAATTTCACCGGCAAGGTGTAGCGTACTTTTACAGGGCGTCCCCGCTGTTTTCCGGGAATCCATTTTTCGCCCATTTCGTTCATCAGTTTTACTACTCGTAGGGCTTCCTGTCCGCATTGGCCGCCGATGTCTTTGACGATCGTGGGTTCGGTAATATTGCCGGTCTGGTCCACTACAAACTGGATGACGGTGGTTCCTTCAATGCCGTTTTCCTTGGCAATAGGAGGATATTTGATGTTTTTATAAATGAACTGGAGCAATTTCTGGTTTGCGCATTCAATTCGTTTTTCTTTGCTGGGTTCGTTTTCACAACCCGGAAACCGCGGCATATCTTCCACGACCTGGAAAATTTCTTCAGCAGGCGGTGGCGGTGGTGGTGGCGGTGGTGGTGGCGGCGCTGCTTTTACCACAGGCGGTGGCGGGGTATTATCTTCCGGATCAGGCAACTGATCCACGAAAACCGGTTCGTCTTCTTCTTCAATTTCTTCTTCCGGCACTTCTTCGATCACTGGAGGTGGTGGTGGAGGTGGTGGTGGCGGAGGTTCCGCTGTTCGTGGCGGTTCGATCTCAATATCTTCTTCCATTTCGAGCGCATCATCCGGGATATTGACGAAATCTTCGTATGTTGTCCAATTGAAAGCTAAAATGATCATTACCAACGCGAACACCAAACCGAAATTGAACATGG
>CAZKDA010000207.1:0-8989 GCA_964551455.1 uncultured Saprospiraceae bacterium | reverse complement strand
GACGGTATTTTTATAACTGTAAAAAAATCTCCATACATATGCTGTAATAATTTCAACCTAATAGCATGTACTATTTTTTGCCTTGTATATTGGTAAATACTTTAGTAAAGTGTTTTTGGAAAAATCAATAATGCTCAGCCAATCAGTTCAGCAAGGGCAATTAATGGCATTAACCAAGAGACTTCAACCAATGCTTCAAAATCCTTAATAAGTTCCGGGTTCAGGTTCTCGGGTGTAGGCATATAATGCAAGAACTTGTCGAGTCCGCTATTGATAAGAAGCAACCCGAAAATCGCAGAAAGTACATTTAGCGTTTTACTTTTCATTGCTTTTCGTTTTTTAAGGTTTTTAAAAGTTCGTCTAAATTTTGCATTGCCATTGTTAATCCTTCTTTAAAGCCCATTTCAATAATCTTTTCAAGATTGGAAAGGCTTTCATATTTTGCAACAATGTTTACGCATGTAGTTCCTGCATTTTCAGTAAATGTGTTTGTCCATAATGTTCTTGGCATATCGGAATTAACAGTGCCGTTTTCATCACAGAATGCGTCTAAACCCGAAAAAACTTTCTGATGCTCAATTTTGTGGTAGTCATTTTTGCACCAATGACACTCGTGCAGTTTTTCGCCCTCCGTGTTAAACATTTCGTAGAGCCACATTCCGCCCTCACGAAAATCCATAGATTTTGTTCTGGTTTTATATGGCTTGGGTGCCCACCATTGGTCAAGGATTTCGGGAGTTGTCCACGCTTCCCAAACCAATTCAAGATTGGCATCAAACTCGCGTTTTATGTTTACCGTGTTGTTTTCTTTGTTGACTGTGAAGTCAAATAATAAATTACTGTTCATTATTTGTTTTTTTTTAGTGTTGATAATACTTTGTCCAATTGGTCAAATCGGATTTCCCAAATTTTTCGGAATTGCTCCAACCATTGGTCTATTTCTTTCATTTTGTCAACTTTAAGTTGATAGTAGATTTCTCTGCCCACTTTTTCCTGTTCCAAGAGTTCACATTCATTCAATATTTTGATGTGCTTGGAAACTGCTTGTCGGGTCATATCAAATTCATCTGCCAAGGCGTTTGGTGTCAATGCCTGTGTTGCAATCAATACAAGGATTGCTCTACGTGTCGGGTCAGCTATGGCTTGAAATATGTCTCGTTTCATTCAATCAGTAATTAATCATAAGAAACTAATCGGTTGCAAATATATGTGCAACTTTTTGGTTTCGCAAATTTTTTTTTTGGTGAGTCGCTTTTTACTTTGTGTGAAAAATGATGTTCGGGGTGAGTTTTTTGCCTTGCTGCCAACGTGTCGCAGCTAAGAGACGTGGGGCTTTTCGAAGCACTTCACTTTCAGGTAAGCATAAACTTTCATAGAAGCACAAAGTACTTTGTAAAGTAAGTTTTTTGACATTTGATTTGCCATTTCGAACTCACCCCCTTGATCCCCCTCTCTTGCAAGAGAGGGGAAAACCGAGCGAAGCGAAGGTAGGTTTCATTAATTTATTTAGTTTACAAAGTACTAAGCTTGATTTAACCACTGAACCGCCACTTTTGGGTAGGTGCTGTTGGCGGTTCGTTGTTCTTCTTTGTCAATCATTTTTCGGTTGATAATACAGTATTATAGCACCGCTTTTAAAGGTTTTAGTCTTAACGAGATTTAAATTAATTCTGTCGTTTATGTTTTCAAATAATTGCAAACCGTTTCTGTTTATAACAGGATAAATACAAAGCTGGAACTCATCAATCAAACCAAGGTTCAAAAGTTGTATAATTAAACTGCGACTGCCTATAAAAATATCGTTACCCGATTGTTTTTTGAGTTCAATAATTTCATCTTTTAAATCACGTTTTGCCAAGGTTGCACTTTTCCAATCTACATTTTTAAGTGTGTTGGAAAAAACGATTTTGGGAATTTTGTCAATGGCTGTGGCAAAGTCGTTCATTGATTTTTGTTCAGAGGGACTTTCTAAAAATGTACGCCAAAATTCCATAAGTTGATACGTTGTTCTGCCGTATAGAATAGCGTCACCTTGCCCTAGCAACTCTGTATAATGCTGGTGCACTTCTTCATCTGGAATTCCTGCTGTATGGTCGCAATTTCCGTCAAGTGTCATATTGAGTGCTGCTATTATCTTTCTCATTGTTTATTGTTTTTCCACTTCATAATTCAGTTCAGTCACTCCATTGCTAAATTGTCTGGTAGTTGGCAAGAGTTTTAAGTTCATTTTGTCATTAATGTCTTTGTATAATGAAACACCTTGTCCAAGAATGATAGGGTTAACAAACAACCAAAAGCCGTCAATTAAATTTTGTTGTATAAGCGAATGAGTTGCTGTCGGACTCCCAAAAAGTAAAATTTCTTCACCATTCTGTTTTTTGATTTCATTTATTTGGTCAACAATATCTTGGCTTATAATTGTCGTGTTTGGATTGTCTTTACCTTTTAGCGACTTTGATAAAACTACTTTGTGAACATTATTATACCATTTTGAATGTTCAATATCGTGTTTGGTTGCATTTGGCTTGTCACCTGCGGTAGGCCAATAGCTTTCCATCATTTGGTAAGTTGTTCGCCCATAAAGAGCTGTGTCGCCATTTTTAATTCGATTTCCAACATATTCAAATAGTTCTTGGTCAACTTTTGCCCAATTGAGTTCTCCTTTTGGTCCTGAAACAAAACCGTCAAGAGTTATGTGCATAAATGAAATTAATTTTCTCATATTTTACTTCTGTTTTTGTTTATAATCTGTTAGTTGTCTTGGTTTGCAGTATCGTCTTTTACAATGACCGCCAACGGTTTGTCGCTTGCCGCAGTGGGGGATTTCGGAGCACTAAACTGTCAACCAAGCACAAACTTTGATAGAAGCACTGCACTTCATTTAACCACGTCAACCCCCATTGCGGCAAACGGCTGTTGGCAGCAGTAATTCTAATCGTCCGACTTGGTTTCATCTTCAATTTTTACTTCTGTTTGAATACTGGTATATCTGTCGGGCTTCATAAATTTTGTCAATCTACGGTCAACATGGTCAGTTAAACTTCTGTGTTTAAAGGTCGTTTCAGAATTTTTACTTTCAATTTTAAAGCTCTTTGAATAGATTTCTTTATTGTCAACACAACAAGATTTTCCTTTTCCCCAAAATGAAGTCGAGTTAAAACCAATTAATAAACTATCAATGTCCTTTCCGTTTTCGTCTTTTACAATGGGTCGGGTATAAGTCTTGTCAAAAGTCCATTGATTTATATAGCCAATTCCGTTCGTGTCAATTGTCAAAATGTTTTCTTTAATGTCTGCTAATACTAAGTCAACATCTCCTGAATAATTGGCTGGAACTATAATTGTCAAAGTTGGCGAATAGAGTTTGTAGTGAAAATATGAAAAACCTAAAGCTGTTGTAAAAAAGAAAATAGTCAAGAAGGAAAATGTCTTCAAAAATTTTCTAAAAATTGCTGTCAACAACAAACAAGTCAGCAGGATTAATATAATCCACATTGTCCCCAATGCAAGTCCTGATAAAAACATTCCGCCTGGAACTGTTGTCAACCGAATTACCAAAGTTGTCAAAAGTCCAACGGATAAAATTCCTGTCAATATGTTAGCTGTCTGTCTTTTCATTATTGCTGCCAACGTTATATTCCCGCAATATTGCGTTTATTTTTCCTATGTACACTTAAACAAAAATAACAAATCCACCTCAATTTCAACAATAAAACCACCACCAATTTAAAGCCTGAATCAGCTTCAAAACCCAACCCCCGGAACCTGTAACGAATCCAGACTGGCGCGGATGGCGACGATAGCGTCATGTGCTTCTTTTTGTTTGGCTAATAGTTCGCTGGCGGGGAGCTTTTCAGTATCAGCAGTTTCCTGTTGGCCGGACTGGGGAATTTCGGGAAGCGAGTTGCGCCACGAATCCAATCTTTCGGCAAGGGCATTGACTTCGTCCGTGAATTGTATTTCTTCCGCTGTCAGCGCCCGCCCCTGGATGTTGATGCTATTCCTGGCTTGTATGAGTTCTTCGAGTTTGGGTTGGATCTCTTTTTCGATTCCCAATGACCGGTTGTAAATTTCAGTGGCCTCTTTCAAGGCATTTTCATTAGAAGGAGGGCAACCGAGCAGGGTGATTGCAGATAATAAGATGATGTATTTCATGTTGCTGTTGTTAATGTGAAGTTGAAAAGTTCCCGCTTTGCAAGACAAGTTGTGCAGTTTTGTTAATATCGCCGCTGGCACCAAAAGTTTTGCTGATTTGGCGATTTGGTGTTTTTGTGTATCCGACCTTTCCCGCTTATTCAGCGGTACAAAGATTTGATTGCCTGCTTTTGATAATTTTGGCTGGGATCGGGTTAGAGCTTCATCGGCACTTGAAAATTATTCTTTTTGTCAATTGTTCAAACTCTGAATAACTTTGTTGAACTGCATAAACATGAGCTCCAATAGCTCCATCAGCAGGTTTTAACAGAAAAATTGGCTTATGAGCTTCCATGGACATAGGGGCTAAGCTTCTGAAATGTTTCAATAATCCGATGCAGTTTACGTCGTCTTCAATGTCCACTTCCTGAATTGATGAATTATTAAGTACATATTCTGAATAAACTCTTGGAATTCTATTAGCCCATTTTAAGTAAGATTTTACCGGCTTGCTCTCTTTTGCCGAATACTGCATAACAATATATCCGGCCGGCTGGGCGCTATTTTCAGGTATGGAAACGGTCAGGTTTTGAGGTTTAAGGCTTTTTCTCTGGTTCCATTGTTGTTTCCACGTACTGAGCGTTGTACCCAGGTTCTTGATCCCCTGAATTGAAAACAGGTCTGAAGCAACTGGCATGACAATATAATCAGAGCTTATGGTGACGGCCCGATTGATTGCGCCCAGATTTGGACCAACATCTATAAGAATCACCTCTGCCCCGAACCTGACAGCCGCTTCATCCAATATAGTTTTAAAAATGCTTGTGATCCGAAATGAATATATTTCACTATTCAGGCATTTCAGCCAGGCATCGCTCAACGTATCCTCAAATGTAGAGAGCGCAAGGTTTCCGGGAATCAACCGTAAAAAGTCATTGATTTTTTCCAAATGAACGGGAACGGCAGGATCTCCATTTACTATCGGGTTTATTGCATCAAGTATGGTGACTGGAAGGGAATTTTCATAGATATCCTCAAGTCGCTCACTGCTGAGGAACATTGAAGTTAAATTAGATTGGGGATCCAAATCAACGGCAATGGTTTTTATTCCCATCTCAGACAACATCCAGCCCGAATGATATACTGTGGTAGTTTTTCCTACTCCTCCTTTGTTATTAAAGAATGTGATTTTTCTCATATTACCAATCCTGGTTTATTGGAATTGTAACCTTAAATTTTGTAGTTAGGCTTAAGTCAAATTCAGGTTTCCCATTTCCGTTTTTAATTAATTCTTCTTTAGCCCTTTTTACTCCATAATTAAATCGATTTACATAACCAAGAATCTTTAACGCCTCTGCGATCACTACATTCCTATAGTCACTTGCATTTGGAAAATTTTGAGCTGTAACCTCACCGAACAAGCCTCCAGGGTTTATAATCTCAATCCTATTCGTAAATTCATACAAGTAAATGGGCGAATTCGAATCATAATTACGGTGCATAATTGCATTCATCACTAATTCTCGAAGAGCCCAATAAGGGTAATTGGCGATTGTTTGTTCTTGTAAGGAATCAATTCTTTTTGGCTTGGCCTTCAAGATATTTGATTTGATAAAATCATCCAACAAACCCAATTCAGTAACCAATGCGCCGGAAAACTTCTTTTCAAATGAGACTTCATCTGTCATCTGTTCTCCGTCGAATTTGACATATTGAATATATGCTCCCGGTAAATAGAACTCAGGATTCAATCCGAAAAGCAGTATACCCGCATTGGTAGGACATTGATGCTCCAGATCATAAAATCGCAAGGAAGCGAGCTGTTCTTCGAGTGTTCGACCGTTTTCCTGAAGAATATTCTTGTTAATAGCAACAGGCAGGTAATTGACTTTAAAATGCTCTAAACTAATATCGCGTACTGTTGCGCCTAATGCTGGTACTAAATCATAAGTTTTAGCAAAGGATGCCCTACGTTCCGTCAATATTCGCTCCTCTTCCATGCTCGCTATCGATTTTCTGGGGCCAACTCTAATCCAACACCTGCCATCATATCTTACAGGCGGGTAATTTGAAGGTTTTACTTCCACCACCACCACATCCCCTCCTTCAATCGAAAAAACCGGGCTTACAACCAATGATGGTTGGGGCAAAACATTTCCATTAGATTTAACATTTCCGATTTTTTGTAAATCTTCATCACCAATAAGCAATCCTGCCAGGGTTCCATTGTCGTCGACACCCAACAATAAATACCCCGGCTTTTTATGGTTAGGAAAATCATTCGAAAAAGCACAAACAGCCGGTCCAAGTTTCTTTTCACTAAAGGAAGTCGACCGCTCTATTCTATCTGATTCAAGGTCGGCTATCAATTCATTTACTTTTTCAATATTCATTGTTATGTCGGCTTAAAATCATTTCCCGAATCCATTGTCGAATTGCGGATTTTCACAAATTAGCTGATTTCGTAGATTTGGGAATTAGTACCAATCTTATAAATGTCATGCTTTTGAACCGAAATTGATCAAAAGACCTACTTCCAACCCGTACGCTTTCGGACAATTTAATACCTGAACCAAGTGAACATCCTCCAACCGGGGTTCTTTACGATAACAGACACGAAGATAAGTTAAAAAAGACTCATTATTAACCATTAAAAATAACATATCATGTCAAAACTAAGTACTTTGTAAAGTAAGTTTTTTGACATTTGATTTTCCATTTCGAACTCACCCCCTTGATCCCCCTCTCTTGCAAGAGAGGGGGAAACCGAGCGAAGCGAAGGTAGGGGGTGAGTTCAAAACCACGTTTTATTAATTTATTTAGTTTACAAAGTACTAAGTAGGAATTACACAAAAGAAGAAGATGGAGATATTAAAACTTACCCCATCACCCAATAAACTGAATAACTTAATTTATGCTGAGCCTGTCGAAGCGCTCGCGCTGAGCTTGTCGAAGTGAAAAAATTCTACAAACTTTTCGTCCTGCCGCCATCGACCGGCAGGTTGATCCCGTTGATATAGGCGGCAGCCGGCGAAGCTAAAAAAGCTACCGCAGCGGCAATTTCTTCGGGCTGTGCAAAACGCTTTAGTGGGACGGAATTTTTCATATTTTCGGCGATCATTTCAGCGGGCTGATTGGTTTTTTCGGCTTTGCTGTCGATGATCTGCCGGAGCCGCTCGGTTTCGGTGGCTCCGGGAAGAACGTTGTTTACCGTTATCCCGAAGGGCGCCAGCTCGTTGGCCATTGTTTTTGCCCAGTTGGCAACAGCTCCACGAATCGTGTTCGACACGCCCAGCCCTTCGAGGGGTTGTTTCACGGAAGTTGAAATGATGTTGATGATTCGGCCATAACCGCTGGATTTCATTCCGCTTACTATAGCCTGCGTCAGGATGTGGTTGCAAACCAGGTGATTGTGAAAAGCCTGGACAAACGCTTCGGTTTCGGCTTCAACGATAGGTCCGCCGGGCGGGCCGCCTGTATTGTTCACCAGGATATGGATCGGCTTTTTCAGCGTGAGCATCGTAACTTTTTCTTTTAAGTCGGCGCTGTTTGAAAAATCGACAACGAGAAAATCGTGTTGATTGCCCGTAGCCTGATCCAGGTCTTTGACCACATCAGCCAGGACTTCATGGCTTCTGGCCATCAACGTAACCGTAGCGCCAAGATTTGCCAGTTCGTAAGCAGCGGCTTTGCCAATGCCCTTACTGCCGCCACAAACCAGTGCATTTTTTCCAGTCAAACTAAGTTGCATAAATCGTCGGAATTTTCTGTATTCGTGTATTAATCCTTAAATTTAGGAATTATTTCAAATACGACAGTTCAGACTCGCGGGCTTGTGGCAGTTTCCTGTATGATGATATGCTTTATAAAAGTAATTTCAACTTTATGCGTAAGAAAGATTTCAGAAAAAAGGAGGGAAAACAGTGAACGGTAAACAGTAAACTGCGAACTGGAACACTAGAAACCAGCAACTAGAAACTCGTAACTAGCAACTTGTAACCACACACTCATAACTTATACTTTTTTAAACTTGAATACATCTGATAAAAATTATGACAATTGCAAAACCTTTTAATCTTAAAAAATGGATTGACGAAAACCGTCAGTATTTAAAACCTCCGGTTGGCAACAAACAGGTTTACCTCAAAAACGATGACTATATCGTGATGGTGGTAGGCGGGCCGAATGGCCGTAAAGACTATCATTTTGAAGATGGCGAAGAGTTGTTCTACCAAATCGAAGGCGATATCACCTTGAAAATCATCAACCCCGACGGCAAGCCGGAAGATATCCAAATCCGCGAGGGGGACATGTTTTTACTACCTCCGCGAATCCCCCACTCTCCGCAAAGACCCGCCAATACCGTTGGCCTGGTGATCGAGCGTTACCGCAAGGAAGGCGAAGTGGACAAACTGATGTGGTTTTGTGAAAATTGCAACAACAAGCTCCATGAGGCTACTTTCGAAATGACAGACATTGTCAATCAGCTCCCGCCGATCATGAATCATTTTATGAACTCCGAAGCGCTGCGTACCTGCAACAAATGCGGAGCGGTAATGGCAAAAGCCTGAAATGACAGCAGTTCGTTTGTTACATTTTTCTCCGGGAGACAATCCGATAACCGGGTGGAAGAGTTATTCTGAAAATGACAGTTTTCGCTGATGGAAAACGGGAAAATATATTTTGCTTCTGACTTCCACCTGGGCATCGACGCCAGGCTCACCAGCGAAGAGAGAGAGCGCCAGATAGTGCGTTGGCTCGACACGATAAAAGCTGATGCCGCCGAAATCTACCTCGTAGGCGATGTGTTTGATTTTTGGTTTGAGTATGCCACGGTAGTGCCCAAAGGTTTCGT
>CAZKDA010000206.1:0-9014 GCA_964551455.1 uncultured Saprospiraceae bacterium | reverse complement strand
AATGGTTTTCAATCACAATCGGAAAGCAGGGAGTTTGGCATCGATGAAAAAATGCAAGGAATAATTCCCTTGCTTTCAAGTGGATTCCAACACCAGGGCGATTACCGGATCAAAGAAGCGACAACCAGGAAAGGGCAATTCCACTCCTGGACGTATAGCTATATCCGCTCCAATGATGTTTTTGAATTCATCGGTTCGCTGAACGAAAAAAACGCTTTTACGATCATCCGCCACGAGCCACAAAACCAATCTCTGAGTATTTACAAGGAATGCTCCGGCATGTTGCTCAGCCACTCATTTCCGATACTAGATGTCGTGTTGCTGAAAGGAAAAGAAAAGGAAGTTTTCGACCGCTATTTCCAACTGATGAAGCTTCCACAACTCATTTCTCCTCTGACCGGCTGGAGTAGCTGCTATTCACATACCGGGGGTGTTACAGAAGAATTCGTGTTGAAAAATGCAGCAGCGTTCAAAGAAAGGGAAATTCCTATCGACCTGATCCTTGTGGACGATGGTTATCAAAAAAATACAGGCGACTGGCAGCCCGGCAAAAAGTGTTTTCCAAACGGTATGGGCAGGGTTGCAAAAACGATCAGGCAGCAGGGTTTTAAAGCGGGGATCTGGATCGCGCCATTTGTTTGCACATCGAAGTCGGCGGTTTTTAAAAATAAAAAAAACTGGCTGGTAAAAAATGAAAAGGGCAAACCGATTTGCGCGGGGTATCATCCTCAGTGGAAAAGCCGGTTTTATGTTTTAGATTTTTACAACCCGGAAGTTCAGAAACACCTTTCCAGTATTTTTTACACCCTTACGGATAAATGGCGCTTCGATGTCATCAAGGCAGATTTCCTTTACGCGGCCTGCATCCGCCCCCCACGAACAAAAACGCGAGGCCAGATGATGAACGATGTGATGGTTTTTCTTCGAAACCAGTTAAAAAGTCAGTTGCTTTTGGCCGGTGCAGTTCCGCTGGGCAGCGCTTTTGGAAATGTGGATTTTTGCTGTGTCGGGCCGGAGGTTCACCGAAAGTGGGAAGATCGAAAAATGAAATGGTTGGGGAATCGCGAGAGGGCTACAGCAGTTTCAGGGATCAAAACGGTTTTGGGAAGGTGGCAACTCAATGACCGGGCTTTTCGGAGCGATCCGGGCGTTTTTATTTTGAATGATGGAAACAAACCACTGAATTTCAACCAGCAGATCACTTTACTGACGGTCAATACTTTATTGGGAAGCGCTATCCTCAACGCAGACGATACCCGAAATTATTCCGCAGAACAATGGTGTGAGTTGGAATCTGTTTTCAAATGGAAAAACAGCGAAGTTCAGAAGGTTGTGGATCTGGGCAAAGATCGTTTTTGTATTCATTTTTTCAACGATGATCAAAACTGGCTGGCATTGATCAATCTGAGCGGCAAAAAATCAGAATTCACATTGAAAAAAGATACTGTTACGTTGGAGCCTTTCGAAAGCATTATTTTGGAAAATCGGTAAATAACATTGCTCTCCATCAAAGTCACAGCCCAACAGAATTAATTGGTAGCAGTGGCTTTACTTTTTTTGAAAGTTTCGAGGGCTTTTTGCACAGCGGGATCATTTTGGTTCCAGATGATATAAAAACCTTCATCTCCGAATAACTGTTTGGCGACCTGAGCTTTGTAAGCCAGTTTTACGGCATCTTTGAAAGCTTTGGAGTTTCTGACTTTCTTTTTAGCGATACCGCGACTTTCACAATAAGTTAAAAAATCATTGAAAGCATTGTCAGTCACAGCGTAAAAGGAAAGGAATTCCTTGATATTATAATTGAAATCCTTTTTATGATCTTCAACCAGGCGGTAAATGTAGTTGGGCAATTCCCTGCGCAATTCCAGGAAATGGTCGTTGATGAAAATAGTGTCGAGCGGAATAAAAATATCGGGCTGGATACCGCCACCGCCATAGACGACGCGATTTTCAGATAAGGTATAATATTTTGTGGTGTCAGCGATCAACATGCTGTCAGCGGAATACAACTCTCCTTTTTCCCGCCTATCAATAACATCGTGGTCGTAAGCGCTGAAATCTTCATAGGATTTTTGAATGGACCTACCGGAAGGGGTGTAATAACGGGCGATAGTCAATCGCAAGGCTCCACCGTCTTTCAAAACGTATTGCTCCTGTACCAGGCCTTTTCCGAATGATCTTCTTCCGATGATGGTTCCTCTGTCCCAATCCTGGATGGCGCCGGCAATAATCTCACTGGCGGATGCCGAACCTTCATCGATGAGCACTGCAATACTGCCGATGTTATAAAAAGCTTTGCCTGTGGATTCGTAATTGTTTCGTTTAACCGTTCTGCCTTCTGTGTAAACCAGGAGCTTGCCTTTTTCATCAAATAGCTGGCTTAGGATATTTGTGGCTTCGAGCAGATAACCGCCGGGGTTTTGGCGCAGGTCGATCACCAGGTCTTCCATTTGCTGGTTGGTAACGAGGTCTTCGAGTTCTTGCATAAATTCGCGATACGTGGATGCGCTGAATCGACTGATGCGGACGTATCCGGTTTTTTCGTCGAGCATGTAACCGATGTCAACGCTGTTTAGAGGAATTTTGTCGCGGGTTATTGTAAAGTGTTTGATTTCTTTAGCGTTTTTTCTCAACACGCCGACTTTCACTTCAGTGCCTTTACTTCCGCGGAGCATACCGATCACATCTTTTACCACAATATCTTTTCCGGCGACAATGGAATCGGAAATCTCCACGATGCGATCGCCGGACAAGATACCGACAGCTTCGGAAGGCCCCCCGGCGATCGGAGTAACCACAAGAATGGTATCATCCATGATCATAAATTCGATGCCGATGCCTTCAAAGTTACCTTCCAACTGCTCGTTGACTTCTTTCAACTGCTTGGCAGAAATATAATTGGAGTGGGGATCGAGTTCATTCAGCAGGTTACCAATTGCTTTTTCCGTAAGTTCATCACGGTTAATATCATCGACGTATTTGGCTTCGACATAACGGAGCAACTCTTCTACCCTGCCCGGCTCAATCGACCTGATAATGGGTATCTGTTCTTTTATTGCAACAACCGTGGGTTGTTTTAAATTTACGCCGATCAACATCCCTAAAACCAATACGAATGAGAATAACAGGGGGAGCCAAATCTTCAGCTTATTCGAAATATGTTCTGTTTGATTTGTCATTTCTGTGGAAAAAATTATTGATTAATCGATTATACTTTTGTTGTAGTTCTTTGCTTAATCAACCTTGGGGTCGGGTTGGCACAAATGTACTTGTTTTCAGCCCTAAAGCCATAAGATTGTGTACTAATTTTAAAGATCAATAGATAAACGTCGCGATTTCAAAATCGTTTTGGTTTCGCAAGAAATGGGAAGTCTTTTTAACGTTTGTTTAAACTTCTTTTTATTCTGTAATGACTGACGAATTTCCGGCATTATCCGGCTTGGGGTGAGCCTGCATGCAATATGTAAAACCTGGATGTTCATAAAGTTTCAAAAAATAAGCCATTTCCATTTCAGAACTTCGGTGGATAACTTTTATAATTGTGGCGAAAATTTCAGACCTTCCGCTTTTTGTAAGGTCATTAAAACGCATTTTAAAAACATTAAAACCTGCTTCGTTAAGTGCAATTTTCTGCTTTTAGAAAGTAGCATAAATGGGGGTATTTCAAACCACAGGACGTTGGCCGGAACAGGGTGGTTCGTTTTCACTATTACACCTTGCAGCGTTTGTAGTGTGGAATAATCCTTGCCTTTCTGCGTTTTATTGCGGAGATAAAAACCTGACCAGAATTTGAAGAATAAAGACAAATTGATTGCCTGTACGAGTGCCATGAAAAACAATGTTGTGATTTTGACCATCTTGTTTTCAGCAATGTTTTTCTTTGCCAATGCCAATCCCGGCCTGCCTGGTATTTTCCAGGATTCACTTCCGCATTCAAATACTGCTTACACGGGTTACCGGCTTGAGGTGACCGACCTCAGAATTTCGGAACAGGAGGACGCTATCAACTATTTATTCACCGCGATCAATACGGGAACCAAAGACCTTGTTTTACCCGACAATACCCCATCCGTCGTACTCAATATTGTTGAATCTCCTGGCCAGCGTTTACCCGAAGATCAAAAAAGACAATTCATTGAAATGCTACTCGGCTCTGAACTGAACATTGAAGCCGGAGCCATTCGATACGACCAAAGTCTTGAATCAAAACGCAATAAAACTTCGGGAGAACAAAATCTTTCAACAGCCAATGCCGGCGAACAACAAATAGAAGCTACCACGAACAATCCGGAAACCTCTTTGAGCGCAACAGACATTGAGACAGGTCTTTGCGCCGATCTCATCATCGAATCCGTCACTGTGGTAAAAAGATCGAAAAAAGCTGTCACCCTGAAATACAAAATAAAGAACCATGGCAAGAAACCGGTTTTGATCGTAGCCGATTCTAAACAAGCCGATCATAAGCCAGTGTCATTGGCATTTTACATGTCCTCCTCTGATAAACTGACCAGAGGTTCGATACCTTTGGGAAATACATTGCTGAAAGAAAAAAAGCAACTCACCGACGGATTGCTTTACCCCGAAAAAAGCATGACCGAAGAGATCAAACTGGACATCAGCAAAATGACGCGATTCACGCCTGTGATCATCCTTGAACTCGACCCTTACCTCGCCATTCAGGAATGCAGCAAAACGAACAACCAGAACCACATCAGGATAAAATAAACATGATCTGACCAAATCAATGGCCAGATCATGCGCAAGGGTTCAAAAAAGAAACTTTTAGTAATAATTATACCTTCGGACTTTAGCGGCAAATTTCGCCAGCCTCACCACCTGGCAGGTATATCCAAACTCATTGTCGTACCAGGCATACAGCGTTACGTTTTTGCCGTTGTCAGAAACAATGGTGGAAGGCGCATCCAGGATAGAAGCATGCGTAGAGCCAACTGCCATAGTGGAAACAAATTCAGTGGAGGTGGAATAATGTATCTGCTCGACCAACTCACTGTGAAGGGAAGCATTTTTCAGCGCTTCGTTTATAGCTTCTACACTGGTTTCTTTTTTCAGCGAAAGGCTTATGATCGCCAGGGAAACATTCGGCGTAGGAACCCTTACAGCATTGCCGGTGAGCTTGCCGCTAAGGTGAGGGAACACTTTGGAAACAGCGCTCGTCACACCTGTATCCGTAAGTACCATATTGATGGCCGCACCTCTGCCCCTTCTGGGTTTTTTGTGAAAATTGTCCAGCAGATTTTGGTCGCTGGTGTAGGCATGCACGGTTTCGATATGGCCTCTTTCAATGCCGAATTCATCATCGACAGCTTTGATAACGGGCACGATGGCGTTGGTCGTACAACTGGCGGCGCAATAGATATTTTCTTTTTCAAAATCGACATTATGATGATTTACACCATAAACGATGTTGGGAATTCCTTTGCCGGGGGCAGTCAGCATGACTTGTGAAATACCCGGTCGAAGATGGATGCCCAGTTTTTCTTTGTCTCTCCAAACTCCCGTATTATCAATCAACAAGGCATGGTTGATACCGTATTGTGTATAGTCGATCTCATCAGGGTTTTTAGCAAAAATAAGGTGGACGTAATTTCCATTGATGATAAGATGGGAGCCATCTTCGGCAACGTGGATGGTTCCTCGGAATTTGCCATGAACAGAATCTTTACGCAAAAGCGCTGCTCTTTTGCGGGCTTCTTCGTAGCGGTCGGGCATGGAAGGCCTGATGACAATAGCTCTCAATCTCAATTGTTCGCCTTTTCCGGTCAGGTTTACAATCCTGCGGGCGGCGAGCCGGCCAATGCGGCCAAAACCATAGAGCACCACGTCTTTGGGTTGGATGCCGTTTTTCCCTTCTCCGATGCCGTCGTTGAGCTGGTCGATTACAAAATCATCGATATTTGCAAAATTAGATTTTTCAGTCAGCCACTGAGCGCCGAGCTTCCCAATATCGATCCGGGCAGGAGCCAGGTTGTTGATCTTTGAAATGGCGTGAGCAAGCGCAAGGCTCGTTTCCACCGACATAGGCATTTTGACGTAGTTTTTGGCAAACAGGTGGTCGTTGATCACTTCGCTGGGGCGTGCATCGTAAATATCTCTTCGGAAAAGGATCAGTTCGATAGAACGGTCAAAGCGCAATTCTCCGACGATCTGAAGTAATTCGAGCGCTTTTTTTTCTTTTTCCCGCCATTGTTCCAGGGAAATTTCGCGGGTATTCCGGATAAGCGTTTCTTTGTCATTCATAAGGGGAAAATGGTTTTTAAAGTTAAAGGTTGTAAGTCGTTCAGTATTAAAATACGGTTGAAAAAAGAAAAGGTTTTTTCAGGAGTTTCGCAAAGTTCTGCAAAAATAAATAATAAAAAAAAAAGCATGCTCAAAATAAATTGAACATGCTTTAAAATCTTTTTTTTATAAAATGGTAACTTGTCTGTTTAAGCTCCCAGGTAATTCTTCAGCAATTTGCTCCGCGAAGTATTTCTGAGTTTATTGATTGCTTTGTCTTTTATTTGTCTGACGCGTTCGCGGGTCAGGCCGAATTTTTCACCAATATCTTCCAAAGACATCGGATGTTCGACTCCGATCCCGAAGTACAATTTGATGACATCGCACTGACGGTCGGTCAGGGTACTTAAAGAACGATTGATCTCTCTTCGCAAAGATTCTTTGTATTCGAGGGCGGTATCGGTACTTGGGGTTGTTCCATTTTCCAGGACATCCAGCAGCGAGTTGTCTTCTCCTTCGACAAAAGGAGCATCCATCGACACGTGGCGGGCAGCTACACCCAGCGTGGTTTCCACCTCTTCGGTGGGGATTTCGAGGATATCGGCAAGTTCTTCGGACGAAGGCTCTCTTTCATATTCCTGCTCGAGCAGGGAAAATGCCTTGTTTATTTTATTAAGAGAACCCACCTTGTTGAGCGGAAGCCTTACAATTCTCGATTGTTCGGCGAGCGCCTGAAGGATGGATTGCCGGATCCACCATACGGCGTAAGAAATAAATTTGAATCCGCGGGTTTCGTCAAATCTTTGAGCAGCTTTGATAAGCCCCAGATTTCCTTCATTGATCAGGTCACTGAGTGATAATCCCTGGTTTTGATATTGCTTAGCTACCGAAACAACAAATCGCAAGTTAGCTTTGGTCAATCTTTCGAGAGAAACCTGGTCTCCCTGTTTGATCTTTTTAGCTAAATCGACTTCTTCTTCGGGGGTCAACAAATCAACTTTTCCAATTTCCTGTAGATACTTTTCTAATGACTGACTCTCACGGTTAGTAATAGACTTAGTAATCTTAAGTTGTCTCATGCAAGTAACAATTTAATTAATTAAGCAATAGTAGAACATTGTTGTTCAGAATAATTTGGTATTAGTTTGAAAGTTACGGTTCTTCGGATGAAGATATGTGTGATGGGTTATTTTGTTTAATTATTCTCTGTGGCGCAATGCGCTGTTTTGGCCTTTTTTTATAGTGATTTCAGAAACAGAAGGTCATATCCTCGTTCAATTCAGGTACAAAAATAAAGGAATTATTTTTTATAGTCAATAGAACAAATTTTATAGCCAAATCTGCAAAAAATGCCTCACTCAACAGCCTTTAATTTCACATCGGAAACCTATTGCACTAATGCCTTTTCTTTGAAAATAGTTCAATAATTTGGATAAATCATTTTTTTATTTTTTATTGCGCCTGTGTAAACGGCAGGGCTGAAACGACGCCGCGAAAAGGTAGGTTAACAGTTCTTTTCGATAGAAGTTTTGCAATGGGTTGATTTTTTTGCGGAGGCATTTCAGTGCTGATTATGTGGGATTTTAGTTTCCTGATGAAAGATTCTTTGCACTGACGGTTTTGTAAGTATTCATGCTAAAAAACTTTTGTCAGCCTCAATCATTTTTCCGGCTCCTTTTGGTCACGGTTTTGATATAAACATTATGCCTCTCATTGCACTAATTTTCAAACAAACAATTATTTAATCGACTGCCCTTATGAAAAGAGTCAAAATTGACCTTGAATTTATTTTCAGAGCTTCTCCTACCATTTTGTACCAGTTTGTTACTACTCCTTCCTGCCTGATCCGATGGTTTTGTGACGAAGTGGACATCCAGGGCGATATTTATACCTTCAGCTGGGGCGGAGCAGAGGAAGTGGCCGAAATGGTCGATGATATTGAGGATGAAAGAGTGCGCTTCCAATGGGAAAATGCTGATGACCACGAATTCCTTGAATTTCGTTTTGAACGCTCGCCCGTCACGGGGGAAACGATCCTTGAGATCACCGACTTTTGCGATGAAGACGAGATCGATGACCAAAAGCAATTGTGGGATAGCCAGATCAAAACCTTACGCCAGGAAACCGGTAGTTGAAAAAAGCGCTCCCTACCCTGCCTAAACTTGTAGTTCCTTCATGCTGAATTCATTCACCGCCCACCACCACCGTCCAGGGCCTTACTTCCCATTTGCTGATCAAGCCGTTTTTTACATAAGGATCGTTCTTTGCAAAATTTTCTGCAACTGCCGGGCTATCGCCTTTGAACACCAGAACAGCGCCATCCGCCGGCTCCGCCAAAGCTCCGGCCATGACCAATGAGCCATCGTCCCGGTTCTTCTGCGCCAACTGTAAATGCTCTTGCCGATACGGCGCCCGCTTTTCGATATAGTCGTCAACGGTTTTGTAAAAAAGGATGTAGTACATACTGCTTATTGTTTTTGTTTTTTCTTAAATCATGCAAATATACTGAGTCTCCGGCAGAATAGCCTGGAAAGTTTAGTAGCGCTCGCGTAAAGTAAGGTAAAGCGTTTTTATCTTCAACTTGGACTAAAAGCCATATTTTATGAGTATTGATTATCAAATCCAGATAAATATAAAGAGCTAAGAATTGATATTTTCATGCTTACCATATTCCAATCGCGCATTGCTGAAATCCACTTCCGAAAATTTGACCCTCAAAAAATTTGTTAAAACAAAACAGTTTCTTACCTTCATCGCCTACACTGCTCCGTTGATTC
>CAZKDA010000205.1:3673-9061 GCA_964551455.1 uncultured Saprospiraceae bacterium | reverse complement strand
CTTTAAACATAGCAGCTTAATATGTGTTTTCCACTTTTTTGTAGCACACTCAAATTAATTGTTGTCAAAAGTAAGTCAAGCGCTTGATTCGTAAAAAAAATGTCGTTGAAATGGCGGTTTTTGAAGGTGAGTTTGGAAAATGTCGCTTTGGAGGGGAATTTTATTATTTTGAACGCAAATCCAAAAAAGATAACTCATGCTGAAAAAAATCACCCTCTCCGTTTTTATAATCATTGTGGCTGTTGGTTCCGCTTATGTTTTTTTGAAATCCGATAAAAACGACCCGGCACCTAAAAAGATCCCAGGCGCTTACCAGGCCTTGAATCTCTTTGGCCTTTCGCGAACCTATCCTTTTGAAAAGTTGCCGGCACAGGCGCATTACGCAGCCTGGGAATCTGTCCGCCAGAATGCTGCACAGCGCAACGAACCCACCGCGCCCTGGGAAAGCATGGGACCGAAAAACCACGGCGGCAGGACTTTGGCGCTGGCTTTCAATCCGCAGAATCCAACCACTATGTATGCCGGTACGGCAAGCGGCGGTCTCTGGCGCTCCTACTCCGTCGGCGTGGGAGCTGAAGCCTGGGAATATGTGCCGACGGGTTACCCGGTGCTTGGCGTATCTAGCATCACTTTTCATCCCGCTGATTCAATGATCCTTTACATCGGAACCGGCGAGGTGTACAACGTCGCGCAGGCCGGCACCGGCGGCGCTTATCGGAGCACGAGAGGCAGCTATGGGATCGGCATTTTGAAATCTGTCGATGGGGGAGTGACCTGGACAAAAAGCCTGGATTGGTCTTACGACCAAAATCACGGAGTCTGGGCGGTGAAAATTTCTCCGCAAAATCCAAATATCCTCTATGCCGCAACCACAAACGGAATTTACAAAAGTGAAAACGCCGGCGGCTCCTGGTCGCAGGTTCACAATGTTGTGATGGGAACCAGCCTGCTGGTGCATCCGGATAACGACGATATTGTTGTTGCCGCTCATGGAAATTTCGGATCGCCCGGGCATGGAATTTACAAAACCACAAACGGAGGACAATCCTGGACAAAGATCCAGTCCGATTTGCCGCAGCAGTTCAGCGGCAAAATCCAGTTGGAAGCAGCGCCTTCCAGCCCCAATGTCATCTATGCCAGTATCGGCGATGGGTTCAGCACTTCCGAAGGCGCTAGTTGGTTGTGCCGTTCCACAGATTTTGGAAGCAACTGGACTGTGCAAACCACCACAGATTATTCCAAGTGGCAGGGTTGGTTTTCGCACGATGTAGCAGTGAATCCCCAAAACCCCGATGATGTAGCTGTTGTAGGAATAGAGGTTTGGAAATCTTCAAACGGAGGAGCTGATATTGTTCAGGTTTCAAATGGCGGTTTTGGCGGCTTGGGATACGATACGCCTCCGCTCGAAGGACCGGACGGGCCTCCTCAATTTGTGCATTCTGATTGCCACGATGTGATCTATCACCCGACCGATCCAGGTGTTTTTTATATTGCCAGCGACGGTGGTATTCACCGTTCTCTCGACAACGGCCAGTCTTTTCATTCCTGCAATGGAGGTTACCAATCCGTTCAGTTTTACAATGGTTTTTCCAATTCTTATCAGGATTCCATCTTTTGCATCGGCGGGTTACAGGACAACGGAACCATCCATTGGGAAGGCGGGGTGATCTGGACGCGCGTCTTTGGCGCCGATGGCGGCTGGACAGCCATTAACACCGAAAATGACGATTTCGTATATGTTTCCTACCAGGGGCTTAGTATTCAAAAATCAACCAACGGGGGAGAGAGTTTCAATTTTGCTGCGCCTCCTTCGAATAACGAATCTACCGTGTTCATCGCGCCGTTTGTCATCGCCAAAGATGGCTCGGAAACCCTCTACGCCGGGCGGTCGAGGGTTTATAAAACAACAGACGGAGCCGCTTCCTGGCAGGCTACCAACAACGGTAACATGCTCGACGGCAACCCGGTGCTGAGCATGGCCATCTCCGCCGAAAATCCGGATGTGGTGTATGCTGCCACGGCGCCGACCACGCTATTCGGCGGCACAAAGGGAAATGTTTTCGTTACCACAAACGGCGGCCAATCCTGGCAAAATATCACCGGCGACCTCCCCGACCGCTTTGCGATGGATCTGACAGTCGATCCTACCAACGAAGCCGTGGCTTACATCACTTTTTCGGGTTACGGGACAGGGCATATTTTCAAAACGGAAGATTATGGCGTAAGCTGGGAAGACATCAGCTTTGGCTTGCCGGATGTGCCGGTGAATGCGGTCGTCGTCGATCCTTTGTTTCCCGAAAATATTTACATCGGCAATGACCTGGGCGTGTTCGCTTCCGTTGACGGTGGCCTGAACTGGGAGCCTTACAATGATGGACTTTTCGATGCCAACATGGTTTTCGATCTGAAAATATCGCCGGTTAACCGGAAACTCCGCGCCGCCACCCACGGAAATGGCGCTTTTCAAAGGGATCTGCTGGAAGAAGAAATCAATATTTCAACCAAAGACCTGGCTGAAACCCTGGCTGATCTAAAGGTTTTTCCGAACCCTGCAACTTCCCGGCTGAGCATAAGCTACCAGCTTGATGCCCCTGCAAAGGTCAAAGCGGAACTGATCGACCTTCATGGCCGGGTGGCGAAATCGCTTTTCAACGAAGATCAACATTCGGGCAGGCAGGAAGTTACCGTTGACATTTCAAAACTTAGCACGGGGTATTATTTTCTCAGGATGAATAGCGGGAATAATACTGTGGTGAGTAGGGTTGTGGTGGCGGAGTGAGTAAGGGGTGATGTTTTTTAAAACCGTTATTTTTTTTTACCCAAGGTTTAAACCGAGGGCCAGATATGTTGCGCATTAAGTTTAAGCAAGGTGCTTAAACTATCATGGTTTTTTTCATGGTTTTGATTAGGTTAAAGTCTAAAGATCAGGTTATTTGCTTATTACTGCTTTACAAACATTCCCCGATACAGGCTCTCATTTTTAAAAATTAAGAGAAAATAAAGCCCCTGCGCCAATTCATTGATTTGAACTGTGTTGTCGTTTAATTTTCCTTGTTTTACCAATTGTCCGGTGCTGGTCAGGATTTTATAGTTTGAATTATTTGGCTGATTGAGTTTACCGATGATGATAGCATCGGATGCAGGGTTGGGGTATATTTCCAAAGTTGAAATATTTGGAATTTCACGGATCGAAGAAGGGAAATCCAGGCTGCCGGTTTGCACCCCGTCAATGATTGAACCTATCAATGTGGTACAATCAGTTGACCAATTATTAGCGCAGTATTGGGTGATCCCGGAATAGGTATTTAGCCTGAAACTATAACTAAGATCCCAATAAATATAAATGCCACAGTCAGTGGTGTCAACTGTAAACTCAGGGGCCACAAATGAATAGCCAATTACCGTATCTCCGGGTATGGTATCGGTATCAATGGACAAATAATCGCTTTTCCAAATCTGTACGCCGTCTTCATACTCTGGAAGACCTTCTCCGAATTGATTGTTTCCAAACCCGTAATCATTTGGCGGAGTATTAATAATATTTTGCAAGTTGTGTTTTCGATAGGTAACGGATTTCCCTTGCTGGTAAATCGTATCTCCGTCATATCTTTGAATAACTCGGTCATACAAATAGGTGACCGAATCGGGAGTAATGATCGCTTGCGTAATGGAATCCCTGTAATAGCTGTTTTGTGCAGGCTCCGGCGAAACGTGTTTGTAATAGTGATGCCACAGCAAAATATCTCCTTCGGAAAGATGAAAATAGTCTTCGAACCCAGGTGGTTCAAATCCGTATTTGATTCCGGCCTTTTCGAGGCCAATGAGTTTCTGGGATTTGAATGCTTCTGAATCCGGGTGGTAAAGAAACTGGATAAATGGAACAAATTCGATCAGGCCAAAATTTTTGCTGAGTTTTATTACAAAATTTTCGATCGGCGTTTGGTTGGGGCTGCTTCCGTTTGATTGCAGCGTAAAGGTTTTTACAGAATCGGAAATGCCTAAAAAGCTTTCAAGCTGAATATCCGAGCAGGTTATCGTAATGGTCGAATAATCATTTTCGTCGTAAGTGGACACAATATCCCAACTTTGCCCAACGGAAGCTGTTGGAATAAAATAAAAAGGGTTTGCACTATTTTCCCAATAATAAAATACTTCGTCGCCGCTTTTAACCAAAAAATCAATGGTATAATTATGTGGGCCGTACCAACCTAAAGAATCTATATAATCCGCCACTTCATGGTAACAGCTTCCGGCGCCCTGAATGTCTATGTTTTTCCTGAAGTTCAGCAAAGTATCCTGCCCGTCGATAAAGACATCATCCATGAGGTACAAATCAATGAGCCGGGCATTCGATGGCCCATCTTCGGAGAAGTACATTTTTTGATTTAAAGGAAACAATTCCCAATGTTGTGCAAAGGAGAAGGAAAAGGCAAGTGAAAGCAGGATTAAAAAGGTAAGTTTTTTCATGTCTATTTTTTGTTTTAAAAGAATGGTTTTGATAAATCACAATGTCGAAAGTGAAGATAGTACTTCCCGGGAACCTCCAACTCCGCGAAGCATTATCGTCATCACGTTTTTACTATTTCGCATTTATGCTTTAATAAATTTCTCTAACAAAATCTCCTTTGAAGTGCTTATTCGCAAAAAGTAAATTCCCTTTGCAAGGTTATCGATATTTACTTTGTAGAGATCAATCAATGAATTTACCTTTCTAAATAATATCCGCTGGCCGCTGGAATTTAGAATTTCGATATTATAAATGTATCGTTGATCTGTTGCAATTTGTAACACGTCCGATACTGGATTTGGGAATACTTGGAGCTTATTCCCTATAGATGAAATATTTTCAACAGGCAAATCTATTTCGATGCATTCCAATATATTATCCCTAAAATCCTGAATAGGCTGAGAAGTGAGTGAGGTTGTAATTTGGCCATTTACCAGGCCGTTTTCATATCTTAAAAAATGTAAACCACATGCTCCTTCCAAATAATAATAGTTCATTCCGCTGATCTCCACTTCAGAAACAGCGAGTATTAATGTATCTTGGAAATTAAACTGGCCAAGCAACTCACCACAATTAAGACCATCCTGGCCAAGAACAATTATAGTATCCTCATTGATCCCGTTATTAAAATTCTCAAGGATTTTCACTTCCATAAGGTGATAGTCCGGTGCCGGATTCTGCGTAACAACCGCCATAATGATATTATGGTATTCAGTTGTGTTTTTACAGAACACAGGTTCATAAGGAAAGCAATGGCATGCAATTCCAGTGTTTTGGATCAGAGTTGTCAAAAGTGCAAAAATGATGGATTTATAAATACTGCTGATTTTCATGTCTATTTTTTGTTTTAAAAGAATGGTTTTGATAAATCACAATGTCGA
>CAZKDA010000205.1:0-3573 GCA_964551455.1 uncultured Saprospiraceae bacterium | reverse complement strand
AAGTGAAGATATTACTTCCCGGAAAAAGTTATTGTCGGCCAATTTTCAAAACCTTCTTCAGGACAGTTCTAAAAATTGATTATTTCACGCCAAGGCGTAAAGTTCGCAAAGCATAAAACTTTGATAATTAAACTTTTGCCTACTTAGTACTTTGTAAACTAAATAAATTAATAAAACGTGGTTTTGAACTCACCCCCTACCTTCGCTTCGCTCGGTTTCCCCCTCTCTTGCAAGAGAGGGGGATCAAGGGGGTGAGTTCGAAATGGAAAATC
The DNA here is from genome assembly GCA_964551455.1 of uncultured Saprospiraceae bacterium. Taxonomy (GTDB): domain Bacteria; phylum Bacteroidota; class Bacteroidia; order Chitinophagales; family Saprospiraceae; genus JAHDHW01. The sequence goes on along the minus strand of CAZKDA010000205.1, from coordinate 3,301 downwards.
AAATGTCAAAAAACTTACTTTACATAGTACTTAGTCCCGATACAGAATCGGGATGAACCACTATATTTTGAATTATTAGAACCACCCTTCATTCGCTAAACCACCCTTCCAAACTGAAACTCGTGAAATATTTCCCAGACGAGGCTATTGTGCTTCAACAGGTAAATGCTGGTTGCATGAAATGATGCGCTGAATGTTCGCTTTTTGAATTCCGGCCAGGCTTTTTTGAACGCTTCCGGTTTGAGGTCCCGGTTGGCCAGCGTTACGTGCGGATGGAATCGCTTGCCGGTTTCCAAATCTTCAAAATAAAGTTTTGCGCTTAACCAGGAAATGAGGTCGCGGTGTAGTTTTTTGAGCCGATCATTTTTCCGGACATTAACAAAGATGACCCTTTCGCCGAATGCTCCGAAATCCTGTAAATCAATTTCAAAGGGTTGCTGCTCTTCTGCAAAATCCTGTAGCGACGGGATCATTGTTTTTTCAAAATCTGCATCTCTTTTAAATGGGGGAACCAAAGTCAGGTGTACAGGTATCTTGAGTTGTCGTTTGCTGTCATAGTTTTTTTCAAACTCTTTTTGGATCGAGCGGACTTGCCCGGTGATCTTCGGCGGAGTGAGGATGGCTATGAAGTATAAGGGCATATCGGGGAATTGCGAGGTGAATTGTTTAAGCGCTGAACCGGAAGTAATCTTCAAAATTCGCTGTGTGAGAGGGTTGGGAGCCAATGTGAATTAAAATGTAAAACAAGGCTTTAAAGCGGTAATAGGTGAATGGGGGTTGGTTTCGAAATAATTTTTCTATTATTTGTCACCGTAATGACCATAGCATGATGCTATTTCTAAATTATTCTCTACAATTCTGTAAATCAGACGGTGTTTATTTGTGATCCTTCTGGACCACCAACCCTGGAGGTCTCCCTTTAGTGGTTCAGGTTGACCAATCCCATCAAATGGATTTTTAAAAATATCAAGGATAAGTTCCCAGAGTTTTGCAGTATATTTTTGATTTTCTTTCCGCAGTAATGAGATATAAGCGATTGCCTTTCTGCTCAAATGGATCGGAAACATCTTTTAATTATTGACGATTTTAAAGAAGCCTTCTTTTGAAGTTCTATAATATATATTGTTATCTAACTCTAAAGTTGCAGAAAAGATTTTCATCTTATTGGTCAGGTTAGAAGTGTCGTTTGAGTCGGGAGTCCAAAAACCGGTAAAAATTGAATAAGCACCAAACTTTGTAATAGCGCTCAACAAAAATTCGATTAACTCTGATTTTATTCTTTTTTTAGAAAGCTGAACCTGGCTTGTTAATATTAATTGTGCCAGAATTAGTCCCACTTCTAATTGAAGTGAAGAATCAATCCAGTTTTTTAAAAATTTTATTTGTGGAGAAGGGTGGAATGAAAGCAGTTTAAATGTATCATATTCAGGCCTGTTCTTTTGAATATTCCTGATGATTTGTTCAAATGAGTCCGGTAAATTTTCAAAAATAGGAGAAACTATATTTTCATAAGCCAGTAAAACGGATGAAATCACCGCCGCTAAGTCCGAAAATGGTGCTAATTGAAGATTTACAGAAATATGTTTACCAAGAGATTCACGGTAAAAACTTATATCCTTGTCATTATCGACCAGCCATTCAAATATATCAAAACGTAAATCGAATACATTTTCCAATAAACTATTTGCAACTTCCTCAATTGGTTTATCCTTTATTCGAACCTTGATTAGGTCAACTAAATTAATCACTTCTTGCTCAATTGGCCTTTGAGACAAAATATTTTTTTCAAGGTTGATCAATGCAACGAATCTCCCAATTGGTTCATGTATTGCTAACATCTTTCAAATTTGTGGTGATTTGATTGTTTACACAGCAACAAAAATAAGGTTTAAATTGGTTTAAAACGCCTGTTTTTTTCAATACTGCCCACCAAGTAATGACCTTGATTCAACCATCTTCCTACTTTTTCAAATCAACAAAGGAATCCAAAAACCCACATTTTATAAAAACATTGATGATTCACATTTGGTGCACCTGTGCTATATTATGAAATTTTTCTCCGGAAAACAGTTTTCACTCCCGCATCAGCCAATCCTCCAAAGTCATCCCGAAATATTCTACGTCGATCAGGTTGCCGGAGGAGTCGCGGAAGTTGTTTCGGAGCAGGCCTTCCAGTTTGAAGCCGTTTTTCAGGGCGACCGATTTGCTGGCTAGGTTGTCCGTTCCGGTTTCGATCCAGATCTTGTGCAGGTTCAGTTTTGTAAAACAGTGCTCGACAATAGCCTTCGTGATTTCGGAAATGATCCCATTGCCTTCGTATTTTTTGTCAATAAAATAAGCCAGCTCGCATTTGGGTATCCGCCAGTTGAAGCTTTTCAGAATGTACATGCCGACGAGGTCGCCGGTGTTTTTTTCTTCGATAAGGTAACAGAAAAACTCCCTTTTCGCAGCTTCACTGATCTTTTGGGCAATGTAGGATCTGGTGGACTCCAGCGTGGAAATGCCCGAAGTAGTAATCGGAAAATATTTAAGCAATCGCGCTCTGTTTCTATCGACCAGGTCGTACAGTTTTTCCGTATCGGAAATCTGAACGAGCCGCAGCAGGTATAGTTCGGTTTCGATCATCGGTGCTGTATGGTTTAATCCTGAAAACATTCGAAGAGATGTTTTAAAATTCTAGTTGATTTGGTCATTAAGTTATTAAGTTGATTGGGTAGATTAAGTTAATAGAACTAGCAACTTGAAACAAGCAACCAGAAACTTCATACCTGAAAATCAGACTTTGAAATTCAACTATCCGAATGCAGCGCCATCCGGTTGCCCTCCGAATCGAGGAACAAGGCCATGTAGCCATGTTCAGGAGAAATTTGTTTTTTCGGCATGATGAGTTTGCCTCCGGCTGCTTCGATGCGATTCTCTACTGTTTTCAAATCCGGGTTGGCATTCATATATACCACTGCTCCGCCGTCGCCGGTTTTGTAATATTCGCCTTTGCAAATAGCGCATCCTACAGTTTTGTGTGGAAATATACCCATTTTCAAAGCGCCAAAATCAATGGCTTCAATGTCCGTATCGAATATGGTTTCGTAAAATTTTTTAGCCCGCTCAAAATCATCGACAGGTATTTCAAACCATGTTGTCCATAAGCGGGGGGCTGTACCTTCTTTTTGCATGTTAACCTGTTTTTATTATTGATAAACTGAAAGTTTTCAGATACCAGACACCAGATACCAGACACCAGAAATCCCGATTTGTCGGGAACACCGGATACCGGAAACCGGATACCCAACTCCACAAATTA
>CAZKDA010000204.1:0-9092 GCA_964551455.1 uncultured Saprospiraceae bacterium | reverse complement strand
TAGAAAACCGGTTTGTCAAAAGTTTCCGACCCTGTCGGGGTCGTACAACTAATGGCTTACAAATTTGAAATTTTTATTTTTGAACAACCTTATTTTCTATTTCTCACAGAACTTGTAACGCAGAAGGCGTTAATGCACAGACCCGCACAGAAAAAGAAAACTCTCAGGTTCTGCGTGGATCGGCGCAATCAGCGGGACACTTTTTATTTCCCGCAGATCGCGCAGACCCGCCCGTCTGCGGGGTCGGGCGGGTTACCGCAGAAAGCAAATAGGCTAAACTTTATCTGCGTAGATCAGCGCAATCAGCGGGACTTTTTTATTTCCCGCAGATACCGCAGACCCGCCCGCCTGCCCCGACCCCGACACCTTGTGTCTGGGTCTGGGGGCGGGTTACCGCAGAAAGAAAAACTCATTGGTTCTGCGTGGATCAGCGCAATCAGCGGGACTTTTTTATATCTCACAGAATTGAATTACGCGGAAAGGGTATCACATCCAAAAATTTCTGTGGTATTCTGTGGCTTAACGCTTGCTGCGTCACAAGTTCTGTGAGCGTTTTATTATCCCTCCCAATGGCTTGGTTCTTGCAAAATAGCCAGCGGAACCCCTCGCGATTGCATTCCATTTTTACAAAAAATAATCCTGTAACATGAGAAAACCCATGACTGCCCTGAGCATCAGCGTAGCTGCTGTTTTGATTTTTGTGACTGCCTGTAAAAAATTTGAAGATATACGGATCGCCGAGGAGGTTGCTTACGATGCGGAATTTGCCGTGCCGCTCGTCAATGCGCGGATTTCGTTGCAGGATATCCTCGACGGGGAAGATGATCTTTCGATCCTTGAAATCAATGACGATGGCAGCATGACCCTGAAGTATGAGGCCGAATTGCAAAGCTACCCAAGCAGCGATTTGCTGGAAGAAATGCCCGACCTGCCGTTTGCAGTTCCTGACCCGGCAACTGAAATTCCAATCCAGTTTTTTGACAATTTTGCCATCAATAGCATTTCGCTGAAAAGCGGGACGCTTTCTTTCAATTTCCAATCCGGGCTTACTGAAGATATCGATGTGACCATCACCTTGCCGCAGCTTACAAAAAACGGTGTTCCGTTTTCAGCAGATATCTTCATGGATTACCAGGGCAGCCTGCCGGTTTCGGCTGCGATAACGCCGGTTTCCATCGAAGGTTATGCGCTGGAACTCAACGGGAATGTCTTGCAGATCAACTATGAAGCCACCACCGCTTCCAATGAAAGCGTTGTGCTCGACCTCGTGACGGGGATCGCCGAAAACTGGCAGTTCGAGATCGTGACGGGTACAATCTCCCAGCAAACTTTCAACATCGCAAAGGATACCATCGAAATCGACCTTTTCGATAGCCAGATAGATGGGGAAATTAGTTTTGAAGATCCGAAGATCAATGTACGGATTGAAAATTCTTATGGTTTTCCGGTAACGGTACAATTAAAAAACGTCATGGTAATTACTGCGGAGGGCGACGAAATGGAAGTGAATCTCAATGGAAACAGCTTTGAGATCAACTACCCCGGAATGAATGAAACCGGCGAAAGCAAAACCACGGCATTTATTCTGGATAAGGACAACTCTAACATCCGCGAAATCCTCAGCGCCCGCCCGACGAAGTTGTACTTTGAGATCGACGGGATACTGAACCCGGATAATTCCGTCGATCCGGGGTTTGTCATGGATCAGAGTGATCTGACTGCCATACTTGACCTGGAATTACCTATTTACGGTACGGCTTCGGGGTTTACGCTCGAAACTACCGCCGAAATCGATTTCAATGACATGGACAATATCAGCAGCGCGGAATTCAAGGTCGTTACTGACAACATGATGCCGATAGATCTCGGCTTGCAATTGTACTTCAGGGATGGCCAAGAGAATATCCTCGATTCGCTGTTTGCACAAAGAAAAACCATACTGGCCGCCGCCGGCGTTGATCAGCACGGGAATACCACTACACCGAAAGAGATGATCTCTTTTGTTTCCCTTCCGAAAGAACGCATGGACATGGTACAGAATGCTAAAAGTGTTCTGATCCAGGCTTCCTTTTCGACGCTAAACTATGGCAATACTCCGGTGGTCATCAAGACATCGCAGGATGTAGTGGTGCGCGTAGGCGCCAAGTTCGGCGTGGAGAATTAGAGAAAATATCACGAACTTTTTTAAAATCCCGAAGATCAGTTGAAATGATTTTCGGGATTTTTTTTGATACAACTATAGCTATAAAAGTCATTAAGGTTGTTCAAAAATAAAAATTGAAAATTTGTTAACCATTTGAGGTACGACTCCGCTGGAGTCGAAATCATTTGACAAATTGATGTTCTAACATAATGTGATCCCGCCAGCCTGCGTGTACTTGGCAGACAGGCTGGGATCAATGGTTGGAATGACCACAGGGTGGTCAAACTACGTTAGCCAGATAATTATCTAAAAGTTCACGACCCCGCTTTAGTCGAATTCGTATTCGACTAAAGCGGGGTCGCACTCTTTTTAAGCGCGAATTATTTTTGAACATCATTATTGTGTTGGATTGGTATTTTCCAATTTTCAAAAAAAACTGCGCTGCGTTAGCGGCATTTTATCAAATCTCAATACCTTGGTATTCTGGAATGCCCATTAGGCTTGAAAAAATCTAAAACAACCTCCTGTTAAAATAGCTAACAGTAATGGAATTAGCGATGAGAACTATATACTCCGGAAAGGCTTTGGTCACCAAATGAATTACTACAAAACAACAACAAACACCAACCTACAAATGAACTATTTTATCAAAAGAAGCTTCGCGTATGTGATCGATTGTATGATCTGTTATTCATTTGTGATGATTATTATTCAATGGGCGATTCTGAGCCAATTCAGGGATCAACTGGGAATTACGGATGAATGGTTTAAGGATAGCGTCAATATGGAATTGTACGTTCTGACCTCCATTTCTTTGCCGGTTTGGATTTACTTTACCTTGATGGACAGCAAAATTTCAAAAGGTACATTTGGAAAGAGAATACTGAAACTTTTCGTAAGCCAACAGGATCGAAACGAAATAATCAGCATTGGCAGGTCATTTCTGCGGACTATATTAAAATTGGCGCCCTGGGAATTAGCTCACTTAGGCGTCATATTTCCTACGCCGATGTATTTTGAAGAAGAGGGCGGTTTACGCATCCTGACGATTCTGGGACTCGCCCTTTTCCTTGCATATATTGTAAGCATTTTTTTGGACAAGGAAGGACGCAGTATATACGACAGAATTTTGGGAACAAAAGTAATAGCACGGGATAAATATGCTCCGCATTTAAGATAAAGCATGATTTGAGTTCCAGGCGCTTTGTGACTTCCTTATGGGCTGCTGCTTTGTTTTCAAACCCTACCCATTTTCACATTGCCCCTGAAAAAAATACTGAGCGAATTTTTTATTGTTTTTTATTCTCAGGCCGGTCTGATAATCAAAGGGTTTTTCGATGTAGTCGATGACACAATCGAAGGCAGCAGCCCTTTGGTGATCTTCCTTGTCGGTAGATGAGGATACCATCACCACGTGGATGTGTGTAGTATCAAAATCGCGGTCGAGGGTTTTCAAAAAGTCCCAGCCGTTCATTTCGGGCATATTGATGTCGAGCAGGATGACAAAAGCAGTGCCTTTATCATTGTTTTCATCAATAAAGTCCAAGGCATCAGGAGCATGATTGAAGGCCGCCGGCTCATCGGATAAACCGGCTTTGATGACCATGCTTTTAATGATAAAAGTGGATATTCTGCAATCATCAATTACCAGGACTTTAATTTTCATTGTACAGGGTTTTAGTTTCACTAATATGATTACCTTCCAGGCAGCTTGGTATTTTCGTTGTAAGATTTACAATTTTGCGGATGATCCTGTCCAGTTCCTCAGCGGAGCCGGCGATATCCTGTAAAAGAGTTTCCGTGTCGATATTGCCGTCGTTGTGATTGAGCAGGATATTGATGAGGCCGATAATGTTGGCCAGCGGCGCCCTGGTTTCATGCGACTGCATCCAGGCGATTTCTTTCAGGGATTTATTCTGCTCTTCGATGGCTTTCAGTTGTTGGATGCGTTCGGTGATGTCTCTTGTGAAACCTGCAGTGCCGGTACATTTTCCACTGATCTCATCGAAGATCGGGTTGAAAGAGATAGAAGTATAGCGAGTAACTCCAAAGATGTCGTCAGTAAGGATAATATTAAACTGGTGGCCGTTCAGAGCTTTTTGATAATATCCCTGCCATTCGCGGTAGCGATTCTTGTCGAGTTCGTCATTCAAAACACAGTCTCCGATTTGAAGCCCGCTTTTGTATAAATATTTACTAAATTCTAAAAAAGATTTATTGGCATAGGTGAGCCTCATTTGATCGTCGATCGACCAAATCACATCTTCCGTACTGTTGATGAGTACTTCACGGCTGTTCTTCAAATTCAAAATCTCCAATTCCTGCTCTTTATCTTTAGTAATGTTTTTAATATAAACACTCAAACCGTTAGGAGTCGGGTAGATAGCTGCTTCGAGCCATTTTTCCAAAGGAGGAAAATAAAACTCAAGGGAATGATCCTCCTGGCTGGCAAGAGCCGCTTTCAATACTGTTTCAAAATTAGTGCCTTTCAGCTTTGGGAATTTTTCCCACAATTTTTTGTTAAGCACAGCCTGGCGCGGCAGGGTGAAAATGTCCACCATGGAATAATTCCAGTAAGTGATCGTCCAATCGTGATTGACTGCAAAAAAGCCGTCGCGGATACTTTCGAGGATTTCGGTTTTTTCTTTCAGCGCTTTTTTTATCTCAAGTTTGCGTTCCACATCTTTTGTATTGTCCCAGATCAATCCGATGATCCTGACGGGCGCATTGTTTTCGTCGCGAATGACTTGTGCGGTAGTATTGATATAACAAACAGCCTCGCCTGGCTTTACAATTCGATAAGCGCCATCCACAGCGTTGTCAGATTGGAGCGCTTTCTCATACATTTCATACCCTTTGATGTAATCCTCCGTGTGGATACATTTTTTCCAGGCCGCCAGCACATCTTTACAATTTTCGTCGATGCCCAAAATGTGATATACGCTTTTATCCAGGTTGAATGTGTTGTCTTTGAGGTTGAAATCCCAAACGCCGACCGAAGTCGTCCTGGCGGCAAGCTCGTAGCGGATATTGGCTTCTCTGAGTTGCAATTCCGACTTCCGGGTTTCCGTAACATCGCGTGCCACGGCATAGATCAACTCTTCGTGTTCGTCGGGCATGGATGACCACGACAACCACACCACATCTCCGGATTTGGTGATATAGCGGTTTTCAAAGGCCATGGCTTTCCCGCCTTTCAGATTCTTTTTCAATTCTTTTGTAGATTCTTCGCGATCTTCGGGATGCACAAAATCCAGCAATGGCTTGCTCATCAATTCTTCGATGGTATAGCCGAGAATGGATGCAAAAGAAGGGTTTAGCTTTTTGAAATATCCGTCGAAACCAACGATGCAAAGCAAGTCCCGTGAAATATTAAAAAAAGCATTTAATTCCTCTTCGCTTTTTCTTCGTTGTATTTCCGGCCCCAGGTGAACGCTGAATGCTGAAAACAGGCTTGTGAATTTATTAATATCGATAAGTGCTTTTTTTGAAAAGAACACAAATACGCCGGTGAGGGAATCGTTGTATTTCAAGGGTACACCGATGGCAGTTTGGATGCCCGTAAACCTGGCATCTTTGCTTCGAATAAACTCCGGCCGTTCGCCCAAACCTTCCCAATAAAGGATTTCTTCCGCTTTCCAGGTCTTACCCGGCAGCCCTTCATCGATCTTCACATGCTGGAATGCTGATGAAAATTCTGCGAAATATTCGAGGTTTTCGTCCGTCCATTGCCTGGCCATCAGTTTCAATTTCCGGTTGTCGATATTCGTTAGCCAGGCTTCTGCCATATCCAACCCGGTGTGTTCCAGCAGCAATCTGAGCATCTCTGAAAGGCATTGTCCGGTAGGTGCGGGAGCGTTGATGGCATCGCACATTTTTGCAAATAGTTTTCGCTCGGCTTCCTGGTTTTTTTGTTCGGTCACGTCTCTTTCGATGGCGATCCAGTGGGTGTACCAGCCGCTTTCATCAGCCACTGGTACTACGTGGAAGTTGATCCAGAATTCTTCTCCGTTCTTTTTGTAATTGATCGTTTCAATTTCGCAGGGCTGCCAGTTGTCCAGTGCTTTTCGAAGCCTTTTGAGGGCTTTGAAGTCTGACTTTGGGCCTTGCAATATTCGCGGCGTTTTTCCGATCACCTCTTCTTTTTTGTAGCCGGTCATTTTGCAAAAGGCGTCGTTGACGTACAGGATGCGCGGTCCCGGTTCACCTTTTGGTTCTGCTTCCGTGATCATCACGGCATCCTTCGTATGCGTCACCACCGATTCGTACAGCTTGAGTTGCTGTTCTTTTTCGATGCGTTGTGAAATGTCCTTTACGATACCTTCCAGTTTGAATGGCTTGCCTTTGTCATCGTAAATGATCCGCCGGGATTCTGCGATCCATTTCACTTTCTTATCGGGCAGGATGATGCGGAACTGGTGGGTGAAAGGTTCGAAGCCTTTTGAGAAATTCTGCGGATCTTTTTCAAATGGGCAACAATCTGCCGGGTGAATGGAATTGAGGTATTTATCCCAGGCAGGTTCATAGGAGTTCGGGCATTGATGCCAGATTTTATACATTTCATCCGACCAATGCAGGTTTTTGGTATTGAGATTCAGTTCCCAAAAACCGACCTTGAAATATTTCGCAGCACGATCAGAATTCGGGTTTAGCGGATTGTCAGACATTGGAATTTCCGAGAGGCTGCCGGTGAGGCGCGTGGCTTTTCCTTTTTTATCTCTGATGATGTAACCGGAATCCTTGATGAGGTGATACTCGCCATTTTTTTGCAGATACCTGTAATGATATTCATATAAATGTTCTGTGGGAGCATCGATCAGCTCGATCAGTTGCGAATACAACATTTTGGCATCTTCGGGATGGATCCGTTTGTCCCAGTATTTTTCTTCTTTGGAGAAAGTTTCCAGCTTAAACCCTGAAAGCGATTCAATGGATTTTCCAAAGCGCATGATCGTGCCCAGTTGCAAATCCCAGTCATATACCATTGTCTTCATAAATTCTTGGATTTTAAATATTTCTTCTGTTTTTTATAAAAAAACCAAAGCCACAGCATTGCTTTTTTCGGTGGAAATATGGCAGAAATGCTGAAAGCTCCGGAAGGTTATCGTTGTAGAAGTTTTTGTCAGAAATTAAAATTTCAAGGATGTGCAGTTCGCAAACAAGGGCATGCTATTTTTTAAATACAAAATTATCGTATATATAGGAGTAGTAAAACAGGAAAAAGACTAATTTATTTTTTGCGTGTTTTACGTATCAGGGATATGGGGATAGTCACGCCTGCGGCGAGATGGGGATAGTTGGGGATTCATACATCCTCTATAATCCCCGGCACTCGGCCAGCCGGGTTCCTTTCCCCAAACATCCCCAACATTCTCAAAGGAAAATGGAATGGGTTTTACACAAAAAAACATGAGAGCCCGGTATCAAACCGGAGCTCTCAGTATTCACCGCTAACTAAATAAACTAATTTTGTTTTTTTTAGACTCCCCTCACCAAATTAATTCAAATTAGCGCTCATTGTGAAAACATAATACAGGCTTATATTCGTGTGTGAACTGTCTTTTCTAAGTTTGTATTTTCAAAAAAAATGAAGCGACGCTTTTCTTATTCCCTGTCCTTATCACGGTATGTCGCTTCATTTCAATTTACAATGCAAAGATAGGCTCACTTTGGCCGACAGAAAACAGCAAAACGACCAATTTGATTTTTGTGTGATTCACGTAATAAAAGATTGTGCGACCACGCGGTGGTCGGAAGTATCCATCAATTATATTTCTAACGAACTGTGATCCCGACAAGTCGGGATCAGGAATATTCTTTCGACCACAGCCTGACTGCCGAGAGCACACAGGCAGGCGTGGTCGTAGTTCGTTAGGCAGTTCAATAATACCAATAGGGGACTTCTAAAAATTCAAAAATCTTAACCGCAAAGATCGCGAAGGTTTTTCGCAAAGATCGCAAGAGATTGATTATCAGTAATTAGAAACGTTTTTCCATTAGATTGAGATTGCAAATCCCGACAAATCGGGAGATGAGGCAATTTTTAGAAGTTCCCAATAAACGACCCCATCGGGGTCGCACAACTCAGGCGGCCTGTTTGTCATCTCAGGAACAAAATGGTTTCAATCAAATCTCTGAAAACCATTTTTTTTAGGATTGACATTTTCTATAATCCAAAACACATGTTAATCCAAGGTGATGAGATTGTTTTTATAGGCAAAAACGACGAGGCCGGATTCGGTTTTCGAACCGGTCTTTTTGAGCAGGTTGTTTTTGTGTTCAGCGACAGATTCTGCGTTCAGGGAAAGTATTTCAGCGATTTGCTGATTGGAATGATCCTTTGCGATGAGTTTGAGGATGTTTTTTTCCGTTTCGCTCAAAACGAAAGGGAGATGATCGGCGATCGGCAAAAGCCGGGCAGGAAATGATTTGGAAGGTAATTGCCTTTCGGGAAGGATTTTCATTGCTTTTTCGATGGCGCTGTACAATTCGAGTTTATCGCAATTTTTGGTGACCAAAGTGACGGCGCCGGCTTCGGTGAGTCTTTTGGAATATGTTTTCCCTTTGTTGTTAGTCATCGCGATCACATTCATTGCGTTACCGTAGCTTTCCCGTAGTTTTTCCATACACACAACGCCATTCATCAGCGGCATATCCAGATCCATGAGTACGATGTGGGGCAGTCGCGGCAATGAAGCGATCTTGTTCAGCGCTTCCAGGCCATTGCCCGCCTCTCCCAGTACCACGAAGTTTTCATTCTCGGCAATCAGGAAACGGATGCTTTCCCTTACTTCCGGGTGGTCGTCAACTATGAAAATTTGTATAGCCTCTTTCATTGGATTGTAGTTTCATGGTCAATGGACTATTTATACAAGGCATCGTAAGTTGGGCAATTAAAACGCGATAGATCATTTTACTAAATATTGTTTTATTATAAAACTATGGGTAG
>CAZKDA010000203.1:0-9118 GCA_964551455.1 uncultured Saprospiraceae bacterium | reverse complement strand
ACCTTTAATGACTAATCTCAGGATATTCCGATTTTAGAAAAGATTATAAAAACTCATTCCGCCAAATGCGGGGCGAGTTTTTTAGTTTTGAATATCCGAGTGTTACGTGTTAAAAATAAGGATAATTAGTGGGAATTTTTTTGGGGAGGCGAATTCCCTGCGCGTAGGGGTGACGCGAATTATAAGATTCGTGCATTAGTGGCTTAACAAAAAGACAAATTAAAGCCACGAATACACGAATGCACAAATGCACGAACGCCAAATGAACAAATGGCAGGGACGCGAACGAGTTTTTATAAAAGAGATCACCGCATCAGCGTAACATCCCCTTTGTAAATCTGTTTCACACCATCAATAAACTCAATCTCCGCCCAATAGACAAATACTGCGGGGTTCAGAATCTTTCCGTCCAAAGTGCCGTCCCAGCCGTGATCCGGGTCATTGGGTTGGAAGCCTTGAGCGAGGAAAACCTGCTCGCCCCAGCGGTCGTAAACCTGGAAGCTGTTGATCTGTCTGACTTTTTCATTGGAAAAGATCATAAACAGGTCATTGATGCCGTCGTTGTTGGGTGAAAAGGCGTTGGGGATATACACCTCGCGTTGTTTATCCACCCTCAATATTATTTGCCCTGAGATCGAACAGCCGCTGGTGTCGATCAGCGTCACGGTGTAGGTGATCTCGTTGAGTATCGACAGCACTTTGGGATTGAGGCAATCGGCGCAGTCCAGGCCAAAGGCCGGTGACCAGATGATCGTATCCGTTTCGGATTCCGGCATGTTGGAATAGGCATTGATCTGGTAATCATCGCCCAATTCCAGAATGATTTCGCGTTCCAGGTTCAAGGTCAGTTCAATAGCTGCTTCTATCACCACAACATCCTCGTATTCACAGCCTTTGGCATCCTGGATCAGGATATTGTAAATTCCTGGATCCAGATTGTTGAAAATTCCCGAAGTGCTAAAGGTATTGCCGCCGTCAATGGAATACAGGTAAGGGTTGTCGCCACCATCGACCGAAAGGATGGCGATGCTCGCCGGGTCGCCGTAACAGCGCGGATCGACAGCTTCGATGGCTGCCGCTGTGGGGATATTTTCATCCTGCTCCACCAAAACATCGGTGGCCTGGGTACAACCATTTTCGAGGTTTGTGACCATGAGGTTGAAAACGCCCGGCTCGTAAACTGTGGGGGCCAGACCATTTGGATTGTCGATAGCTCCGTTTCCAGACCAGTTGTAAACAAACTGCGAACCAACAGAAGAGCCGGTGCCGCTGAGTGTCACGCTTTCCGTTACACAATCAAATTCATCATCGGCGGCTGCTACGGCAATTGGCGGCGTGGTATTTTCATCAACAAAAACGGTCGCGGAATTCTGGCAGCCATTGTCGAGATTTATGATCGTAAGGGTATAATTTGCGGAAAGATCGACGGTAGCTTGCAACGTACCGTCGCCGGAGATCACACCGCCTGCCGGATTGGAAGTCCAGGAATAACTGAAGTTGCCATTGTCGGAAGATCCCGTTGCATCGAGGCTGACCTCCTCCACAACGCAGGTTATTTCGACAGGATCGGCGATCACGACAACAGGCGGCGTAGTATCCTCGTCAATGAAAATATCCGTTGAGGCCGTACAGCCGTTGAGCAAGTTGGTTATCGTCAAGGTGTAAGTCCCTTCGGCATCAACTTCGGGGTTCGGGGTAGTTTCGCCACCTTCGATGTTGCCGTCGATTGTTGTCCAAAGGAAACTCAACTGGCCTGCGGGCGAGGAGCCTGTGCCATCCAGCGTCACGCTTTGGTTATCGCAATCCAGCCCGGTTCCCGAACTGGTGTTGATGAACGCTGTCGGCGGTGCGGTGTCTTCGGGGACGATCACTTCATCCTGCGCCGAGCAGCCGTTTTGATCGTTAAAAACGAAAAGGGTGTAAGTTCCGGGAAGGTTTACCGCGACTTCAAGATCGGTTCCGAGAAGCTCACTATTTTCATCATACCATTCGTAGGAAAATTCCTCTCCGGTATCCGAACCACTCCCATCAAGTGTTATTTCGGTCAAAGAACAAGTCAATGTTTCGGCGGTTCCGGCATCGGCGGCGGGGAGTTGAATATTTTCAAAAACCCCGACCTCAGAAGTTGCTGTACAGCCATTTTCATTATTGGTCACCACAAAAGTAAAATCACCCGGAGAGCTGACCTCAGCCGTGTTTGTATTTGAAATTAAATTATTGTTTTCATCATACCATTCGTAAGAAAGATCATTGCCGTTGGAGCCTGTTCCCGTAAGGGTAACTTCCGTTTCCACACAAGTCAGGGTTTGGGTTGAACCTGCATCGGCAACCGGAGGCGTGATGTTCTCATCGATGAATTCTGTAACGGAAGCCGTGCAACCATTTGCCGGATCGGTGACGATCAAAACGTAAAACCCGGGAATTGAAACGCTTATACTTTCATTATATGAAAGGGTCGCTCCCGAATTGTCCTGCCATTCATAATTGACATCGCCACTGATGCTGGTGGAGGCGCTGCCGTCAAGGTCAACAGCAATATTCCCGCAAGTCAATATGCCATCGGAGATCGCTACGGGAGTCGGAAGGTTTTCATCCGGCGTTACGGTAACCTGTGATGCTGCCGTACAACCATTAGAGTTTTCTGTAACCACCAGCGTGTAAGTCCCGGTTTGTGAAGCCTGGAAGAGCATTTGATCGCCGACCGGCTGACCGGCTCCATTGAACCATTCATAAGAAATATCCACTCCACTGGAATTGCTGCCGTCGAGGGTCACCTGGGTAATATCGCAGGTCAGCGTTCCATCCTGGCCGGCATCAGCGGCGGGCGGTGTCATGTTTTCAAAAATTTCCACCGAAGCGCTTGCCGTGCAACCATTTTCGGTGTTGGTTACGATCAGCGTGTAAATGCCGGTTGTTGAAACGGAGATCGTCGGCATCGTGTCGATTATGCCAAGATTTTCATCCAGCCATTCATAAGAAAAGTTATCTCCGGCGCTGGAATTGCTTCCATCCAGTGTAGCTTCGGTGATGGCACAAGTCAGGGTGCTGCTCGTGCCCGCATCGACAGCAGGCAGGTTTACATCGGGAATCACCTCAACGGAGGAAGCAGTTGTGCAGCCGTTTTCATTGTTTGTAACAACGAGCGTATAAGTTCCGGTTTCCTCGACAATGACCGAAGCCTGGTTCCCGATGGAAGTTCCGCTGCCATCAAACCATTCGAAAGCCACATCGCCGGAACTGGTTCCCGTCAGGGTGACTTCCGTTACATCGCAGGTCAGGGAAGCATCTTCTCCCGCATCGGCAGGAGGCGGAACGAGGTCTTCGAGAATTGTAACCGTCGTGGTGTCGGCACAGCCGTTGTTTTGATCGGTGACGACCAGGGAAATATTTCCCGGATTTTCAACTTGCAGCGTCGTATCGTTTCCGATAGAATTATTGTTTTCATCAAACCATTCGAAAGTGAGGTTGGAATTGCCTGAAGAAGCGCTGCCGTCGAGGATGACTTCCGTTTCGACGCAAGTCAATAAACCATCAATGGAAGCCTGTGCAGATGGGGCATCGTGATCTGCAACGACTTCCACCTCATCCGAATTTGTGCAACCATTATCGGGGTTGGTGACGATAAGTGTGTAAATTCCGGGTTGAGAAACATTCAAAGAAGGCAAGTTGCCTACGCTGCCGTTTTCATCGAACCATTCAAAACCGAGGTTGGGATTTCCTCCGGTTGGGTCGCCGTCGAGAGTCACTTCATCGATGCTACAGTTTAAGATATCGTCTTCCCCTGCATCGGCTCCGGGCGGAGTTGTATTTTCCAATACTTCGACGGAAGCGTTGGATGAGCAATTGTTATCTGTATCCGTTACGAAAAGGGTATAAATTCCCGGCGATTCCACGATCACTGAAGCAGAATCGGAGATCACATTTCCGTCGCCGTCCAGCCACTCATAGATCAGCGTACCTCCGGAAGAGCCGCCGCCGTCGAGCGTCCATTCCGTAGTTTCGCAGGTCAACAAACCCTCGTCTCCGGGATCGGCAACGGGCACATTGGCATCGAGGAATACCACGGCGGTATCCTGCGCCGAACAGCCATTTTCCAGATCGGTTACGATAAAAATATAACTTCCGCTCTGGTCAACGGTTAATTGCGGATCATTGCCAATATTTTGTCCATTAATGTTTTGCCATTCAAAACTGAGATTGCCGCCACCGCTGCCGCTCCCCTGCAAAGTCATGTCGGGTTCGCCGCAATCCAGGGTTTCATCATTACCGGCATTGGCGCCTGGCACTTCCAGGTTTTGCAACACTTCGATTGAAGCGCTGGAGGAGCAGCCGTTATCGTTGTCGAAAATAATAAGGGTATAAACGCCAGGGGTTTCAGCGTCGATGATCAGGGTATTTCCAATGCTGACATCGTTGGGATCGAGCCATTCGTAGCTAATGTTGTTGCCGCTGCTGGAACCCGAACCATCGAGGATTACCTGATCCACTGAACAGGTCAGCGGACCGCTTACTGCGGCTTCGGCAACGGGTACGTTGTCATCAGGGGTGACTTCCACAACGGAAACCGCCGTACATCCATTTTCATTGTTGGTCACAATGAGTACAAAAGTGCCAGGCTCGTTCACCGCGATGACCTGCTCGGTTCCGACCTCAGCGCCGCCGCCATTCGTCCACAAATAGGAGATTTCAGGGCCGCTGCTCGATCCGCTGCCGTCCAGGGTTACAAAATCCTCATCGCAGGTTAAGGTACCACTGGGGCCTGCATCGGCAAACGGTGGGTCGTTGTTGCCAACCACTTCTATTTCATCGGTGGAAATGCAGCCGGTGTTGAGATCGATGACCGTAAGGACGTAAGCTCCCGTTGCACAAACAAAAGGAAACTGCTGACCGGATGTATATCCATTTGGGCCGACCCAGGAATAGCTGATGCCGGGGCCTGAGCTGGAGCCATTGCCGCCGATGACGGTGCAGGAAACTTCGCAATTGAGGGTTTGGTTATCACCGGCATCGGCATCGGGGGGCTGTCCGTTGTCGATGACGGTTACTGAGTTGGTGGAAGTACAGCTTGCATTTCCGAGCGATTGCGTGATCGTGAGCGTATAAACGCCCGGGCAATCGACGGATGCGATCGAGGTATTTCCGCCGGAAGCAATGCAGGGGCCGCTCCAGCTATAAGTGATCTCCCCCGGCCCGGAGGTCGAAAGCGTTCCATCCAAAATAGTGGATGAATTGTAGCAATCCAGCGGTTCGGGGGGCCAAATCACTGCTGTGGGATCGAGCACGGTGAGGTTTAAAGTGACGATGCTGTCGCAACCGAGGTAGTTGGCGTTGGGAAACAAAACCTCAAAGGTTCCGGAATTGCAAAAAGAATTGGGGCCTACGACCTCGCATTCGCCGATGCATAAAGCGACATCGTATTCAAATTCGCTGGAAGGTATGACAGTCAGATCGGTATTGATGATGCTGTCGCAACCATTTGCAGCAAAATAAAAATCAGAATATAATCCGCTGGTGGTTTGATTGGCGCCGCCGGCGTAATAGGATTCACCTTCGCATATCTCCACTTCGACGGTGATCTCGTCGCCTGCGGGATACTGCGGCACCGGAACGGGACAGATGATATGGTTATTTACGGCGCCTCCTGTGGAGCCTGTAAACCCCCAATAACAATTGGGATTTCCGCCGAGGCAGTTGTTGATAATATCGTAAGTTCCTGAGATTTGCAAGGCTCCGTCGAAATACACCTGGTAAAAATTAGAACCCGGATTCCAGACAAAACGCACGGTGTGAAACTGCCCGTCTTCAATATCGCCCAGCGAAACGGGGCCATTGAGCGGGGCGCCCATGTTGCCGTTTGCATTGATGGCAACGTGGTCGTTGGGGATATCGCCGAAGCCTGCACCGTTGTCGTAAGTATCCATTTCGATAATGAAAGAGTTGTTAAAATTGGCGCCGATCTCCTGGCCACCGGTACCGCAGGTGTTCAGGCCGGAAGGGTTGTTATGAAAAACCCAGCAAATACCGTCGGCGCCTGCGTTTGAGGTACCGAAATAAAGCTCAAATGTCATATCGTAAGGCTGGCTCATATCGACCTGCTGGGGATCCCAGGCGCAGCCTACCTGGCTAGTGGATTCCACCGTGAGCTGCACGCAATCCAGTCCGTTGATATTGGTATTGAAAGCATTGCCGACCAAAGCGGTCGTCGGCATGGGCGGCACAGGCACCGGGCCATTGGTGACCCTGATCTGGAAGGTTCCGTTCGGCGCGCCAAATTCCGCCCAGATGCGGATATAATAAGTGGTTCCGGGGGTGAGGTTGTCGAGCTGCATGATCGGCATGATGGTATTTCCGCAGTTGTCGTCGTCGGTGCAATACAGCTCGGTGAGGTCATTGCAGGAACCTTCGTAAATAGCCATAGCGCCGTTGGAAAGGGTTCCGGCGAGGGTCACGATGTCCAGCATTCCATTGGGCGGAGCTATGACGGAGAACCAGATGTCGGCGGTGACATAATTGCCGCAGGAGGGGTCTTCGACGCCAGAATCGGTGTTGCCGACGTTGCTGTACGTCTCAAAGTCGGCCATGTCGTTGGATAGCGGCGTAGCGCTGCAAGGGTTGTTGCCGGCGTAGGATTGAGTATAAAAAACAAAGGTTAAAAATATCAGAAAGGCTTTACAAAGGTAGAATTTGTTCATCAGTGTGTCTTGAGTTTTGTGAAACGATAGCCAAAGCGTCAGCTTTTAACTGTGTTATAAAATTATCATTTTTTTTTTACACTTTTCCGCTCCCCTGCCCTCTTCCCCAAAAATAATAGCCACTAATTCACGAATTGAAAACGAATCGGTGACTTCGTGGCTTTGTGCCTTCGTGGCAAAGAAAATAAAACCATCGACAAAAAATGCCACGAATCCACGAATTGAAAACGAATCAGGGTTAAAAAAAAGCCACGAATTCACGAATAAAAACCGAATCCGGGTTCCTCTGGATATCTGGATGGCAAAAAATAAAACCATCAACGAAATTTCGAAATCAACTTCGCAAAGTCAGCCGGATCACACCACTCCCCTACTCTCTTCTCCCCGTTCGGCGTAGTCCCGTTTGGCGTCGGCATTTACGCCAAACGGGGCTGCGACGGAGCGTACATAAAAATCTGTTTTATGAACTGCCGTTCGTATAACGCCACACCATCCTCAACTACAAACACACAAAATTTACCGCTGTATTCCTCCGTGAAACCTTTGTGTTCTCAGTGGTTAATATGAATAGCAAGAAAAACAAGAATAACTTTTGAAAGCTTGCCAAATGTCAGTAATTTAGTTGCCAAATGACAAATCATGACAAACCATATCAATAAAATTTTTGGCAAAGGTAAAATTAACTCCAGGATAGATTTTATTCATTTGAGCCGTGAAGGAGTGCCCATGCACACGTTGAATCGGATCATGGAATATACTTCACTTACCATTAAGGAGATTTCAGAATTGTTGCCGGTTTCAGAAAGGCAATTGTCGAGATACGACCCGGATCATATACTCAGAAAGGACATATCCAGCCATCTCATCCAGTTGGTAGCATTATTTGAAAGGGGGTATGAGGTATTCGGTGAAGAGAAGTTCAAAATTTGGGTTCGTACCGAAAACAGAGCCTTGGGTAATAATAAACCGATTGACATTTTGGACACTCCGATTGGAATTGAAATGATACAGGATATCCTGGGAAGAATTGAACACGGCGTTCATAGTTAAATCATGGAAGTATTCAGGATAGCAAAAGACAAATACATTAAGGATTTAACAGGAACGGGAGCAAAACTATTCGGAGGCAGGTGGAATCCAAAAGGTTGTGCAATATTATACACATCGATAACCAGATCGCTGGCTGCTTTGGAATATTTGATCCATTTGGATCCAAAAACAATCCCGGAGAATCTTCAGATAGCTACTATCGAAATCCCGGAAAAATATATCAGCAAATTCAATTACGAGGAATTCATTAAAATCTCCGGAAAGAAAAATGCTACCCTGATCTTTAAACATGAAGGTAAAAATTGGATTGATTCCAATGATTCCCTTGCACTTGAAGTTCCTTCAATCCTGATCCCCGAAGAAAAGAACATCTTGATAAACCCAGAACATAAATCGATCTCACAGGTCGTAATCAGAAAAGTTGAACCCTTTAAATTTGACGAACGATTTTTTATTTGAATTTTGTTATCATCCTTTTGCTTGTTTTAACTCTTCCCAAAAACAACCCTACCCACTTAACGCCACCACGTTTTCAACTACAACCACACGAAATATGTCTCTGTGTTCCTCCGTGAAACCTTCGTGTTTTTTGTGGTTTTAATAAATGCCACGAATTCACGAATTGAAAACGAATCAGGGTTTAAAAAAAGCCACGAATCCACGAATTGAAAACAAATCAGGGTTAAAAAAAAGCCACGAATTCACGAATAAAAACCGAATCCGGGTTCCTCTGGATATCTGGATGGCAAAAAATAAAACCATCAACGAAATTTCGAAATCAACTTCGCAAAGTCAGCCGGATCACACCACTCCCCTACTCTCTTCTCCTCATCGCAATAACGTAACATCCCCCTTGTAAAGAATGACCACCCCATCGATGAACTCAATTTCCGCGAAGTAGGCAAACACTGCCGGATTCAGCGGTTCTTCTCTCAAGCGTCCATCCCAGCTATGCAAGGGGTCATCGGGCATGAAGTTGTAATCTTCGTAAATCAGTTCGCCCCAGCGGTCGAAGACCTTGAAGGCGTTGATGTTTTTCACGCTTTTGCCATCGGAATAGATCATGAACGCATCGTTGATACCGTCGTTGTTGTGCGGCGAAAAGGCATTGGGGATGTAAATACCGCGATCTTTTTTCACGCGAAGAATGATCTTATCGCTGGCCTTGCAGCCATTCACACTGATCACTGTAACGGTGTATTCCGTCCATGAAGTCGGTGAGGCATAAGGGGTCAAACAATTTGTACAGCTCAAGAATTCCGAGGGCGTCCAGAAGATCGTATCGATCTGCGAAAGCGGAATATTCACCAGGGCTTCCAACTGAATAGAATCGCCCAACTGGATTTCGGCATCCACTTCGGTGACCACATAAACCG
>CAZKDA010000202.1:0-9130 GCA_964551455.1 uncultured Saprospiraceae bacterium | reverse complement strand
TGTTTTTCAAACCCTGTGGCTTCCAACACGTATTCGATGCCCGGAACCAGCCTGGCATTCAGAAAAGCAACAGCCCCGGCACCCATGCCGCCTGCTGCCCCGGCGCCTTTTATCGTTTCCGTTTCCACGAGAAATGAAGTTTTCAGTTTCAAAGCAAAATGCTGCAAACCTTCGTCGAGCAATTCCACTTCTTCGGCATTGGCTCCTTTTTGCGGAGCGAAGACAAAAGCGGCTCCTTTTTCGCCGTAGAGCGGATTATGAACATCGTACAAGGTCACGAATTCCACATTCTTCAAATCGGGCATCAGCTCTGTTTCATCGATGCGCACCACCTTAGAGAGATTTTTCCCAACCGGTTCCAGTTCGACCTCATTTTCATCGAAAAAGCGATAGCCCAACGCGGTAGCCATTCCCATACCGGCGTCGTTGGTAGCGCTGCCGCCCAGCCCCAGAATGATCTTCCTGGCTCCTGATTTGATGGCATGGCGGATCATTTCGCCGGTTCCGAAAGTCGTAGTGTTCATACAATTGCGCTCTGTACTTTTGAGCAATTGTAGTCCTGCGGTTTCTGCCGATTCGATAAAAGCGGTTTTGCCATCGGCAGAGATTCCATATTGTGCTTCGATCTTGCGCATCAGCGGATCGCTGAAGCTGGCTTTGACCATTTCCCCTTCGTTGTGCCAGGCCAGGATACCGGCAGTTCCTTCGCCACCGTCAGCCAGCGGGAATTGTATGATAGTGCTTGTTTCATCTGCCTTCAGTATGCCTTTTTCTATTGCACGGCAGACTTCTACCGCCGGCAGGGCATCCTTGAAGGAATCGGGAGCTATCAGTATCCTCATGCGGGGAAGTTACGGTTTTTCAGAAAAAACTAGATGATAGAACGCAGATGTTGCGGATACTACGGTTACACGCGGATTGAAAATCTGCCAAATTCTACGCGATCAGCGGAAATAAATATTAAGCCCGCTAATTACGCTGATCTACGCAGAAGCAGTTGCTTCAATCAACTGCTTCATAAGAGTGGTAAAATACCGTTCTTACCGTACATTTGCGGATTTAACCATCAAAATATTGGTATGGTTATGGGGCTTTTACAATAAGCAATTATTTTTGCGAGTTTAGAGCTTGTTTAATCCCGCTTTTATGAAATAATGCGGGATCTACCAACCGCATTTTGAAGGAAAAAAACAAAAAAAAAAGATCAAGGCCTTAACATGATATGAACCGCTTTCCACTTCTCATTTCTCTTCTCGTTTATATGTTGAGCTGTACCGGCAATGAAGCAGGCAGGATGAGCAAAACCAGCCTGTCGGACGTACTGACTTCCAATCACAAATCCGCAAGGAGCAGTTATATGGAAGCAAACCGGGCTTTCAACGACTTTATGGCTGAAATGGCCAGGGAAAACATGATCGCTTCCGGAGATAAGGATCTGCACCAGCTTGCCAGATCATATTTCCCGGATTCTACGGTTATCGAAGGTTTTGACCTCCACGCCCGCGAGATTGGCGGCTTCGATACCTTCCGGCTGGTATTTTATGAATATTTTGATCTTTATTCACCGAAAAGCGAATCCTATCTGGGCATTTTCGATTCGGGCGGAAAAGCGCATGATATTCACAAACTGAAAAAAGTGTCTTTTGAAGGTAACGTGAACATCAACATCATCGACGAACAGTTGCTCGAAATTTCCTATTACGATTTTTTTGAAAAAAAGCAGTTTGGCAAAAATGGGTTGCTGCCGGTGGAAGGATTTTATCTCAATGACCTGAAAGGCAAGGAGGGCATTGCAGAGGGATATATTTACGAATATTACCGGATAGATTCGCTGGGGCAGATCCTTTCCATTTCCGATGAAACTTTTGCCAGCCTCGACCGGAAATACCCGCAATCTTCTGCACGTATCCTGTCATTTTCAGAACTGGAGGGTTTTTCCTACGATATGATCCAGCGGATGAAAAACGAAATTTTTGCCCAACACGGTTACATCTTTTTCAATAAAGTGATCCAGAAGCAATTTGAAAAAGAAAGCTGGTACAAACCCAGACGCATGAACATCGAAGGCATGCTGTCGGAAATCGAAAAGATCAATCTCGCCAAATTACAACAACTCGAAAAGCGGTTCAACTGACCCCGATCACTTGCTCCTGATGGCTTCCACAGGATCCATCCTGGCTGCCAGCAGGGCCGGGATGATACCCGCGACGACGCCTATCCCGGTTGACCAGATCAACCCGCTGATCACGTTTTTGGGAGACAAGTAAATTTCGAAAGCCATGGATTCAATACTCGACAAACTGCTCAGCACAACAAAAACCAGCAACAACCCCAGCAAACCACCGATGAGGCAAAGGATGATCGCTTCGATCAGAAATTCGAGCAGGATGATGTATTTTTTGGCACCCAAAGCTTTTTTTATCCCGATGATATTGGTGCGTTCCTTTACGGAAACGAACATGATGTTCGCCACGCTGAACACGCCGACAAAAATGGCGAACATACCCACCACAAGCCCCATGCTGTTGAGGGCGCTGAAAAAAGGGCCGAATGCTTCGCCGATGGCAGATATTTCATTCAAGGCAAAGTTGTTTTCCTCTTTCGGTTTCAATCGGCGATGCGCTCGCAACACACCTGTAACATCGTCTTTCAGCTTTCCGATGGAAATATCCTGTGCAGCTTTTACGCTGATGCTGGCGTTGCCGAAAGCGCTGTTCGATTTGAGATTAGCCATTTTTTTTGCCAGCTCGTAGGAAAGCAGAACACTCTCGTCATAATTCATGATATTGAATAAATTGTCGCCGGATTTTTCGAGCACACCGATCACTTCGAGCTTCCTGCCCATCATTTTTATTTCTTTGCCGATGGGTTCGATAGCGCCGAATAATTCTTCAGCCACCTTGTGGCCGATGATAGCTTTGTTGGCTCCGTATTGATATTCCTGTGGAGAGAAATAGCGTCCTTTTTCAAAATCCAAAGCATAAATATTTCCATATTCGAAAGTGACGCCGGAAACCAAAACCCGTTCGACGTGATTGTTGCGGTACTCCAGGGTTTTTGCGCCAAGGAAAACATTAAAAGAAGTGGCCGCAGCGGTTCGCACCTTTTTTTCAATCACTCTGAAATCGGTAAATGCGGGATTGGGTCGCCGGAGCAATTTCATGTAATTGGCATGGGGATCTTCCGTCCACACGAATTTTGAAACGTAAATGACATCGCTCCCGAGTTTGTCGAAACTCCCGATCACGTTGTCCTGCAAAGAATCGACCGAAGCCTGTACGCCGATGATGCACAAAATACCGATGCTGATGCCCAGCAAGGACAAAAAGCTCCGCAGCTTGTTGGAGCGAAGCGATTGGATCGCCTGGAGCGCACTTTCGGTGATGACCTTTATCAGTATTCCCATGTTAATAGTGGTTAGTGGTTAGTGGTTAGTGATTAGTGATTAGTGGCTAGCGGTAAAAAACTAGCAACCAGCAACTTGTAACTTCAACCCCACAACTTTACAAATCCGCAACCCCGATCCCGCCCCGACACCGGTGTCGGGGCGGGAGGGCAGGGTCAACGAATCTGCAAATTAGCAAATCCGCAAATTAACAAAATGATTTTTTCTACCAAAAAAATAAAAAAAGCCGCTGGTTTTCTGAATTTCACTGCCCTTCAAAAGTATTGGATCATAAATTGAAAAATAACTGGCAGATTTGTATCTTTGCCCGTCTTTTCAAAAACTAGATTTACCGATGAGGACCAAGCTATCGCAATTCAACTTTAATTTGCCATCAAAACTCATTGCTCAATACCCGAAAGAAAATCGCGATGAAAGCCGGTTGATGGTTGTTAACAAAAGCACCGGAAAAATAGAACATGGCGTATTCAAAGATGTATTGAGCTATTTTGACGATGGCGACTGCTTCATTTTTAATAATACAAAAGTATTTCCCGCCAGGCTTTACGGAAAAAAAGAAAAGACCGGCGCCAACATAGAGGTGTTTTTATTGCGCGAACTCAACCACGAAACCCGGCTTTGGGATGTGCTCGTGGACCCCGCCCGGAAGATCAGGGTAGGAAACAAGCTCTATTTCTGTGACACTGAAGGCAACGATATCCTCGTAGCTGAAGTAGTGGATAATACAACCTCGCGCGGCAGAACCATCCGTTTCCTTTTTGACGGCTCTGATGAAGAATTTCAACACGACCTCGGATACCTGGGCAATACGCCTTTGCCAAAATATATCACCAGGCCCGCCGAACCACTGGACAAAGAACGCTACCAAACCATCTATGCAAAAGAACTCGGTGCGGTGGCTGCGCCTACGGCCGGTTTGCATTTCAGCAAAGAGCTGATGAAACGCCTCGAACTCAAAGGAGTCCGGTTTGCCGAAGTGACCCTCCACGTGGGGTTAGGTACTTTCCGAACCATCGACGTCGAAGACCTCTCCAAACATAAAATGGACGCCGAATATTTCAAGATTTCATCCCAGGCAGCCGAAACCGTAAATGCCGCCACCGAAAAGAAAAAAAGAATTTGCGCCGTTGGAACCACCTCGATGCGCGCTATTGAATCGGCTGTGTCGGCAGAATCCACCCTCAAAGCTGCTGAAGGCTGGACGAATAAATTCATTTTCCCGCCCTACGATTTCCACATCGCAAATGCCATGATAACCAATTTTCACCTTCCAAAATCCAGCCTGATGATCATGGTCTGCGCTTTCGGAGGATTTGAACTGATCTCGGAAGCTTACCAAATTGCCATCAAGGAAAAATACAATTTCTATAGCTACGGCGATGCCATGCTGATTATTTAATGGGATGATGCTTCGATGAACTTAACACAGGTGAGGGGATTGAAGGGGATAGCCGCACCTCCCACACCAATGGGGTGTCCCTTAGCGCAACGGGAATGATCCCGACACCGCTGTTTGGAAAGCAACCTCATAAAAAAAGCAGGGTGCGGGACAAGTTTGGGGATATGGTCGGGGAGCCGGGAACAGGAAACAAACTAGCAACAAACTCCTGAAATACAACATTTTAAGCTACAAAAAAACGATTCTTCCTACCTGTTATTTGGCATAAAAATAGACTGATCTCTTAAAAAAAGAAGCCTTAAAAAATACCGCTTGTTTGAATAAATTTAGTTTATTACATTTGTGCGAATTTTAAGGCTTTAGAAGAATTTTTAATTTGAAAACAAATCCCATTGTTCGCTGTTAGCGTATGGCGAATAATTTTTTTTTAACGACAACCCAATTATGTACTGGACATTAGAACTAGCCTCTCATTTGGAAGATGCACCCTGGCCGGCTACGCGTGACGAATTGATTGATTATGCAATTCGTTCAGGCGCTCCGCTCGAAGTCATTGAAAACCTTCAGAACATGGAAGATGAAGGTGAAATTTATGAAAGCATTGAGGATATTTGGCCGGACTATCCTCGTAAAGACGATTTCTTTTTCAATGAAGATGAATATTAATTAACTTTTCATAGCAACTCTCGGAGTTGCTACAAACATTCACCGGGAAAACCGGCTTTGCGATTGTTGTTGCAGAGCCGGTTTTTTGTTGCGTCGATTTTAAGGAATTTCCGGCTCCCGGCCAATTCGCCAGTCAAAACGTCTTTCTTCTTTTTCAGAAACATATCTTCCGGCCTGCCGTATAAGATCACCGTCATTTTGTGACATAAAAAATTTCAACCCACAATTGAATATCATTAACTTTATAATCCCTAACAGCAACAAACCGACGTTTCATGAAGCATCTGATCGAAATTTCGAAAATTGTAACAAAGAAGAAGGTAAGAAAGATTGAAATTTTTGATGACCATTCTTTGAAACACAAAAACAGCAAATTCAATGAATTTTACGAAGCCCTGATGGCTAGTAAGTTTAAAAATGACCGCGATGCCGCCACGTTTTTGTATGATTGCAGCCCGATAGACGATCGATATCGACAACTGAAATCCCGCTTCCGGAAGCGTTTGCTCAATACCTTGTTTTTCCTCGACGTCAATTTGCCATCTACTTCCAATTACGACAGGGCTTATTACAGCGTCAACAAAGACTGGACACTCGTAAAAATTTTATTGGCCAACAACGCCAACCATACCGCAGCATCGTTGGCGCGCCAGATACTGACCATTGCGCTCAAGTTCAAATTTGCCGATGTGATCGTCAATTGCAGCCGTATCCTTCGAAGGTACGTTGCCGAATCAAGCAACGAAAAAGCGTATGAAGAATACGACGAGTATTGCAAAACCTACCAAAATATCCTCGATGCCGAGATCAGTTCCGAAGAATTGTACCAAAGGGTAGTGATGAATTATTTGAAAATTTCTCCAAAAAACAACGATCTGCAACAACAGGTGGATCAATATTGCAACGACCTCGTAAGCCTTTCCGAATCGTTTGATTCGCCCGTTGTCACTTACAATATGTACATGGTGTGGGCGCTCAGGTATGAAATGTTGTCGGATTTCGACGCCATGTTGGAGGTTTGTAACAAAGCGGAAACCTATATCGAAGATAATCCGCTGTACTACCAGGACGACAAGCTGGCTATGTTCCAAATGAAAAAAATGTCGGCGTACCTGCAACTCCAGGATTGGAAACAAGGAAAGATAAACGCGGAAAAATGCCTGAAATCTTTTCCCGAAGGAAGCGACACCTGGTTTACTTTCATGGAATATTATTTACTGCTCGCCATCCATACCGAAAATTATATCAACGCCGTAGCTATTTTCAACAAAGCATTCAACCATTCCAAGTTCAGAAGGCTCCCGGCCATCGTTCGCGAAAAATGGAAGGTTTTTGATATTTTTATCAATTATATCATCGAGAGTCAGGGGCAGGATAACCCGGTCTTACGCTCCCAGCGTCGCAAAACGTTCAAACCTGCGAGATTTCTTAACGATCCTTTGAATTATCCAAAAGACCAACGGGTATTTATGGTGCTGCTTACCATCGCTCAGTTTCTCTTTTTCCTCGAAAAAAACAGTTTCAACCGAATGACGGAAACCATAGAAACATTGAAAACCTACGCCAACCGCCAGTTGAAAAAAGAAGAATACTTCCGGTCGATCCAGTTTATCCGACTGCTCCAACAACTCGCCAAAGCCGAATTCGATGTCGAGAGCCTCAGCAATACAGAAAAATATTACGACCGGCTCATACAAACACCATTCTTCTACCGCGGGCTACTCCCTGAACTGGAGGTCATCCCCTACGAAAAACTCTGGAAGATCGTATTGTCAAGGTTGAAGTGATGTGGTGTTCCCGATTTCATCGTCCCGCTTTTTCTCGAAAAAGCGGGATTCGCTCCGATGTGGTGTTCCCGATTTCATCGGGATCTACGCTGCGCTCCGATGTGGTGTTTTAGTGTGCCGGTGTTTAGATTCATCATTCATTCCCGATTTCATCGGGATTTCGGCTACGCCTCGACATTCAATCTTTCCTTTTTTTCTGCGTGTTTTAATGCCTATCTTTACCGCAACACTTTCAAACAACTTTTTTTGTGAAAAAAATTACCATTGCGATCGACGGCCATTCTTCCTGCGGAAAAAGTACGCTGGCCAAAGCGTTGAGCAAAAAGCTGCATTATATTTATATTGATTCGGGCGCCATGTACCGCGCCGTCACTTTTTATTTCATTGAAAACGGAATCGAACTGAATGATCAAAAGGCTATTGAAAAAGCATTGCAGGAAATCGAGATCCGTTTTGACAAAGATCCGCAAGGGAGCATCCGCACCATATTGAATGGAAAAGATGTGGAAAATGAAATCCGGGATATGCGTATCTCAAAAATGGTCAGCCCGGTTTCTGCTATTTCCACTGTGAGAAAAGCGCTGGTGAAACAACAAAGGCTGCTCGGCAAAGGAAAAGGCATCGTGATGGATGGCCGCGACATCGGAACTGTGGTGTTCAAAGATGCCGAACTGAAAATTTTCCTTACTGCTGAACTCGACACGAGGGTGCAACGAAGATTTGACGAACTGAAAACCAAAGGTCTCGATGTGGATATCGAAACTGTAAGAGCTAACCTCCTCGAACGCGATCACATTGACTCCACCCGCGAAGACAGTCCGTTACGCAAAGCTCCCGATGCCATCGTGATCGACAATACGCATTTATCTCCGCGGCAACAACTCGAAAGAGCCATGGAACTGGTCAACGAAAAAATTCGCGAACACGCGGAGTAGAGGGGGAGTTCAGAAGTTGTGAAGCCTGCCTGGCGGCAGACAGGTTGGAAAGTTGGGGAGGCGGGAAAATCAGTGTGAGTGTGAGTGTGGAGGAAAGGAAACGGGAGGCGGGCAAAACAGTGTGAGTGTGAGTGTGGAGGAAGGTTTGCGTTTTGAGAAAATTTTAGGCATGGCGTCCTTTGCGTATCCTTGGCGCGCTTTGCGGTGAAAAAAACCGCAAGGATCGCAATGTATTCCGCAATGGCCGCTATTGGAGCAGTTTAGAGTGTGGCAGGAGGAGGGAGGAGGGAAGCAGGAAGTTGACTAATAACTTAATCAACTAATAACCCCGACACGTCGGGACAGGCCCAATCAACTAATAAACTTAATTTTTTCTGAGCCTGTCAAAGCATCAACTTAACTCCCGCTGAAAAGCCATTGAAAACAAATTAATCCGCCAAAAATTTTGACAACTGAGGATATATTTTTATCATTATCATTCTTGTTGTTAACAATATTTTGCTCATCCAAAAACATTTCAACTATGAAATTCGAAATTTTTAAATCTGAAAAAAACGGGAAATTTTATTTCAACCTGAAAGCCGCAAACGGACAGATCATTCTTAGCAGCCAGGGCTATGCAGATAAAGCCGGGGCGAAAAATGGAATCGCCTCTGTCCAGAAAAACGGCAGCAATCCCGACAATTTTGAAACCAAAGTCGCTGCAAACGGCAAACACCACTTCAACCTGCTTGCCGCCAACAAACAGATCATTGGTTCCAGCCAAATGTATGCTTCAAAAGATAGCATGGACAATGGTATCCAGGCAGTTATGAATGCCGCTGAAAATGAAACAGTCGTCGATTTGACCACTGCATGATTGTTTAAAAAACTTGAAATTTAAAAAGGGTTTTCCGATCTCTCGGAAAACCCTTTTTGATTGATTTTGCTTTGGAGT
>CAZKDA010000201.1:0-9138 GCA_964551455.1 uncultured Saprospiraceae bacterium | reverse complement strand
TTATTTTCCTAATCTTAATCTCTTTTGATTATTTACAATACTAAAGGCAGGCAGGATCCGCAAATTAGCGAACTAACAACTTCCCAAACATTATCCCCAACGGAATTATGGTTTAGTTCAAACTAAAAGATAAATTTACGGCTGCAAATGGCCGACTCAAAAAAACAAACCATCCTCGACAAAATGCTTTTTGAGCAGTTGTTCAAAGCGCATTTTGTGCATTTATGCAACTTTGCCGATCAGTTTATCCATGACCCCGCGAGTGCAAAAGATATTACACAAAAGGTATTTATCGGGCTTTGGGAAAATCGCGAAAAGATCGATCCCCAAAAAACCATTCAGTCATATCTCTTCACTTCGGTACGCAACCGCTGTCTGAATCACATCAGGGATCAGAAAAAATACCGCAGCAAGGTGCTCGATCTCGAAATCCACGATCTTGAAATTCCCTTCGAAGAGGATGATCTCGCGTTGAATGAACTGAAAACAAAGATTGCGGAAGCGCTGAACGATCTCCCGGAAAAGTGCCGCCAGGTTTTTGAAATGAGCCGTTTTGAAAATAAAAAATACAAGGACATCGCGCAGGAACTGGATATTTCCGTAAAAACCGTTGAAGCCCACATGTCTAAGGCGCTCAAAAGTCTGCGGGAAAATCTGGATGACCATGCTTTTTATAGTTTGTTGTTTATAGTTTGTTCTTCGTAGTTTCTCACGAACTTTTTAAACCACAAACTAAGAACCATAAACCACAAACTAAACATAGGGTAAAACCAGATTCAGGTGTATCAATAATAGAATGTCGAAAGAAAACAATCATGCGGAATTTTTAGACCTCATCCCTAAGTATCTGGGTGGAGAAGCCAGCGATCCGGAAGTAAAGCAACTGGAAGCGTGGGTTTTGTCGTCGGATGAGAACAGGAAGTTGTTCGGTCGTTTCAAACGCGCATGGATACTGACCGGGATTGAAGGGAACCCTCAAAATATCGACGTGGAAAAAGAGTGGAAGGCCACTGCAGACCTGCTTTTCCCCAAAGACAATATCGTCGATTTGAAAGCCCGCCCAAAGCGACGAAGCGGCATCATTCTGCGGATCGCTGCGGCGATAGCCTTGCTGGTGGCGGCATCCGTCTGGTTTTTTATAATAAACGATCCGGTCGATTACCATGAAGTAGCTTCTCAAAATGCGGTCGAGGAGGAAGCCCTTCCCGACGGGACGGAAATTGCGCTGAACCAGTTTTCATCCGTGAAATTCTCCAGCGATCCAAAAGCCAGGGTACGCAGGGTAGAGCTGAAGGGCGATGCGTTTTTTGAGGTGGAAAAAGATGCGGAGCGCCCTTTTATCATCAGCGCTCAGGATGTGGAGATCGAAGTGCTGGGCACCTCGTTTTACGTCGATTCCCGCGAAGACCAGCCACAGATACAGGTCATTGTAAACTCCGGGTTGGTATCTATGAAGGCCGGATCGGATCAGGTGGTGCTTTCGGCAAACGAAGCCGGTATTTATGAAAAATCTACGGGGCAATTGCTGAAAAAGCAGAATGATGATGTAAATTACATGGCCTGGAAAACTAAGCTCCTCGTGTTTGAAAATACAGACCTGGAGCGGGTGGTATTTGATCTGAACCGCAGGTTTCATTCACGCGTTTTGATCGGCAACCCCGGTTTGAATTCCTGTAAAATTACAGCGACATTTGACCATAAATCGCTCGAAGCTACGGTGCGGATCATTGAAAAGACCTTGAATATTAAAGCCCGTGAGGAAGGAGATACCATCGTTTTTTCAGGCGATAGTTGTGATTGATTTAAAAATGATCCAAAAATGCGCAAAGCTCGTCTGTTCGTTTTTTTTATACCTATTGCTATTTTTATAACCGCCTTTTCAACGAATGGAATTTCACAAACCATCACGATCCAGCAATCAAAAATAACGGTCGGCGAAGTGCTCGCACAGATCACCGCCCAAAGCGGCATCCATTTTTCCTACAATCCGCAAACTGTTGATACCAAACGAAAAATTTCCTTTTTTGTAAAAAACGCCACCTTGGAAGAAGCGCTGGAGAAGCTGGCCGCTCAGATCCCCATCGAATACAGCATCGTTGAAAACCAGATCGTGTTGAACCGAAAGGCAAAACCCGAAACTATTGAGCCGGAACCTCCGGAGTATTACACCTTGAGTGGTTTTGTCAACGACACCCTTTCGGGGGAAAGCCTGATCGGCGCTTCCGTTTTTGTGCGCGGCTCATCGCGCGGCACCACCACCAATGCCTTTGGGTTTTATTCGCTCCGGCTGCCCAAAGACTTTTTCAATGTTGAATATTCATACATCGGTTTTGAATCGGAGCAGATAAAAATACAGATGGATGCTGATAAAAAAAGAGATGTGCGCCTCAAATACAGTTACCAGGAATTGCCCGGCATCGAAGTGAAAGTTCCGCTCAGCGAGCTGTTGAATAAAAAACATACCGGCGCCATCGAATTGAAGCCCATCGAATTGGAAAACATGCCTGAATTTGGCGGAGAATCCGGGCTGATCAAAGGCATTCAGTCGTTTCCCGGTGTCAAAACACACAGCGATGGCTCGGCCTTTTTCTTTGTGCGAGGCGGGGAAAAAGACCAGAATCTCATCATCATCGACGACGCTCCGGTTTACAATCCGGCGCATTTGTTCGGCTTTTATTCGATGGTCATTCCCGATTTCACAAAAAGTATCACGCTGTACAAAAGCGATATCCCGGTGAGCCTCGGCGATCGCCTTTCCTCCATCATCGACATCCGAACCAAAGACGGCAATCTCAACAAATTCGAGTTGGGCGCCGCTTTCAATCCGCTGGTTTCACGCATTTCTGTCGAAGGGCCTGTGGTGAAAGGAAAAAGCTCCTTCTTCACGGCTTTCCGGTTATCCAGTTTTTGGTGGCTGGTGAAGGCGACAAACCCCGACGGCCAATTGAATTTCGGCGATTTCAATTTTAAATGGAATTGGAAAGTAAATGACAAAAACCGCCTGTTTTTTACCATCGTAACGGGAAGCGATGCGCTGGTCAACCATTCGCCGACCCGCAACTTTGCAGGGATCAAATGGAACAATTTTGCCGCTACGCTCCGCTGGAACCTCGTTTTCAACCCAAAACTTTTTTCCAACACCATTTTGTACACCGGAAATTACCGGTACAACCTCTACTCCGGAGAAAATAGCTGGCTCTCCGGCATAGGCAGCCTGAGCCTGAAATCGGATTTTACTTATTTCATCAATCCCGCTTTGACAACAAAATTCGGACTGGAACTACACGGCTATTATTTCAATCCGGGGCAGGCGTTCACTGAGTCGGCAAATAGCCTGCTGCCCAGTCTCAGCGAAAGTTTTACCCGCCAAAGCGTTGTGTACCTTAATGCCGATTGGAAGCTGTCAGAAAAATGGCAGCTTAGCGCCGGGCTTCGTGCGTCTTATTGGGCGAATGCAGGTCCCGCCGTTTATTATACTTTTGATGAAAATTACGAACTGTCCGATTCGGTGGAAACGGGTGAAGGCATTTATCATAGTTATACCAGGGTCGATCCACGACTGAGCCTTCGCTACATGATCGACGAATCTTCTTTTCTGAAACTGAGCGCCGGAAGCTATCATCAATACATGCAACTGATCTCCAACTCGGCATCGCCCTTTACCTCGATGGAGGTCTGGCTGCCTGCCAATCCGAATATTAAACCTCAGCAGGCTACACAGGTGGCTTTGGGCTATTTGAAATATTTTCCAAAACAAAAGATGGAGATCAACTCCGAAGTTTATTACAAAAACATGGACAACCAGATCGATTATGAACCGCATGCAAACCTCCTCCTGAACCCGCAAGCGGAAGGAGAACTGCGCTTTGGCACCATGAAATCTTATGGTTTTGAGATCATGTTGAAAAAAGATTTTGGCAAATTCTATGGCTGGCTTTCCTACACGTATTCGCGGGCGCTTCGTCAAACCAATGACGTGAACGGCGGAAGGGAGTACCCCGCGTTTCACGACCGGCCACACGATTTTTCGGCGATGTTGAACTACCGGCTAAGCAAGCGGCTGTTGACTTCGGTGTATTTCACAGCCTTTACAGGTTCTGCGTTTTCGTCGCCGACGGGATTTTATGAATACAACGGTGTCACCGTTCCGATCTATGATGAAAAGAACAATGACCGGCTGCCGGATTACAAACGCCTGGATATTGCATTGAAACTAATCCTGAACCGCGACCCGGAAAGCAGTTTTCAGCATAGCCTGACTTTTTCCGTTTACAACTTCCTGGCGCATAAAAACATCGTCGCCGTCAATTTTAATAAAGTACTCGATAACTCCGGAAATCCCGTTGTGAAAGCAAATTATACTCTGGAAAAAGACCTGGTCGCCACGCAGGCAGACCTTGTGCGTTTCCTGCCGTCGCTGACGTATAAGATTAATTTGTAGGGAATATACGGAGTTGTGGAGTTGTTGAGCCTGCCCCGACAAGTCGGGAAGTCGGAAGCGGGAGGCGGGAAAATCAGTGTGAGTGTGAGTGTGAGTGTGGAGGAAGGGAGGCGGGAAGCAGGCTCACCAATTCATTCATTAACAAAAAAAGAGCAGACCCGGCATTGCGGATCCACTCTTTCAAACGGTCATTGAGATGTCAGTATGTTTAATAAACGGGGCAGCCGAATTGGGTTTTTCCTCTTCTGCCAAGGCCGCCATTATTGCCATAAAAATTATAGGAAAGTGTTACTCCGCCGATAAAATACCAGTCGTCGGCATCGGGGTTTGCCCTTTGGGCGCCGGTGGGGAGATCAATGGGTTCTGTGCCGAGGTATTCACCGGTACGATTGCCGAGGGCTGCGGCGAGGGCGCCATTGCCGCGAAGAAGCTCACCGTAATTGACATATTCGCCGCTCAGGTCGTCGATATAGTCCGTGAAAGTTTTGCGAACGCCTGCTTCGATGCCGATATTTATCCGTTCATTTACGGCAAACTTCACGCCTGCGCCCATCGGGATAGCCAGTTGGGTCAAGTTATACTTTTTCGGAAAACCTTCCATTCCTTGCCCTTCCGTACCAAGTGGCTGCAACTCGACCAACTGCCCCTGGTAATTGGCTTTGGGGTTAAACCGGAAAACCGACACCCCCCCGAAGATGTAAGGCGACCATCTTTTTTGCAGCCCTTCAGGCTGGAAGCCGAGGATGTTGAACTCCCCGGTCAGGGCAAGTTCCCACAATTCCGTTTGAAAACTAAGGTTTCTTTCCCTTCGCCACTCATCATGGGATTGTGCATCGGAAGCTGATAATTTCCCAATGGATGCGGCGGCGCGAACCGTGAAAAACGGATTTACATTGTAACGGCCAAAAATGCCGAAAGCAGGATGCAGGTCGTTCATGGCGAAGCGGTCAGCTGTCGGAGCAATATCGCCCTGGTATGTCGAAACGCCGAAAAGCAATCCCAATTCGACTTTCTGGGCGTTGAGAAAAAAGGGAAATGTACTAATGAGGATGAATAACAGATGTCTCATGGCTATGCTGATTTTTAGGATTAAATAAACCTTTTGGGGGTTTTCAATTTGGGAGATTGGGGAGTAAAAGGTTTAAAGCATAGTGTCTTTTTTGAAATGGAATGGTGTTTAAACGAACCTGAGTTTTTACAAATTGTAATTTTTTAAAATAATTGCAGGCTACCACTGCGCCATCTATTCCCCAATATACTCTACGGGGAAAAAGCCACAGTGTATTTTTTTGTGTCCTTCGTGTAAACCTTCGTGGCCTCTGTGGTTAAAATGGAATAACCACGAGGCACGAAGTTCACGAGAAACACATAGTTGTTTTGTAAAAAACAACAGGTTTTTAAAATCCCAAAATCATTAGTGAACATATTTCACCAAAAAAAAATCCCGGATCGACAAGTAGTCAATCCGGGATTTTTCAAGGTTAAAATTGTGTTTTGAAAATTCTTACAAATTTATGCTCGGGGCAAAAGGATCAGCGATTTGGAAAACATCTGCTGGCCCTGCCGGATGTTGACGATCAAGGCTCCGGGAGCAACGTTTTCGAGATTCACATCGCGGTTATACACCCCGTCAAAGTTTTTGATCTCTTCCCTGTAAACCGTTTTGCCATTCACATCGACAATCTTCACGACCGTCGGAACCGCTTCACCCTGGAACCGCATATTCACTGCTCCATAAGTTGGGTTTGGAAAAGCATCGAAGCTTTCCAGTTGGAGCGTATTGTCGATGGAAGGTGTGATTTCCGGGAATTCCTCTGCGGGCGTTTCTTCGTCAGGAGCAGGGATTTCATCTTCAGGGCAATCATCAAACTGCGCCTCGATATCAATGGCCTGGCCATTATTGATGATGGTCAGCGTAAAATAATCGCCCGGTTCATGCTTGTCGCGTTCACGGATCAGTTCTTCGTGCGATCGCGTAGGAACGCCATCCAAAGCAGTGATGACGTCGCCCGGCTGGATGTACGATCGCTCGGCGGCAGTACCTTCGATGACGCTGCGGACTTTCATGCCCTCGCTGGTTCGCGTTGTGTAAACGCCGATGAAGGGTTTGCATACATCCCTGTTTTTGTGATCGAACCGGTGGTGGTTGTGATTGTACGAATAGTTGTAATTGTAATTATAGTTGTAATTGTAGTTGCCGGCTTTTTTAGCAGTGAGCGTGGCATTGGCGGTGGCAGGGGCGCCATCCCGGATGTAAGCCACTGAAACGGTTTCGCCGGGTTTGAGAGCAGACATGGCCTGGGTCAGGTCAGCTTTCGAGACTAGCATGGTTCCGTTCAAGGCAGTGATGATATCGCCCTTTTGCAATCCTGCGGCTTCGGCTCCGCCGCCACTCACGACGCCGGTTACAAGCACACCGCCTTCAGGGTGTGATTCGGGATAAATGCCGAGCAACGCTTTGTCAGACACTTTCATGGATTTGGCATCGCAGGACATATTCCAGTTGACATCTTCCGGTGCGACAGTGATTCTGAGGCTTCTCAATTCATCATTGAGTTGCTGCATTTCGCGGTCGAGTTCCTGAGCCTGGCGGAAAAAGAAAATGGTTTCATCGTCCGAACTTTTTTCGATATGCAGAACGCCGCCGTCGGGGTGATCGGATAAGATTCTCAGTTCGACATCCTTTCCGTCAACCGATTTCAGGTTGAGTTCTTCGAGGTTTTGTTCAAGGTTGGCGCCTTTGTTCAGGGTTTTCCTTTCGATGGTTACATTGCCGTCGTCGTCAACGG
Source organism: uncultured Saprospiraceae bacterium (assembly GCA_964551455.1). Taxonomy (GTDB): domain Bacteria; phylum Bacteroidota; class Bacteroidia; order Chitinophagales; family Saprospiraceae; genus JAHDHW01. The sequence goes on along the minus strand of CAZKDA010000201.1, from coordinate 1,908 downwards.
TTTTGGTAATTACGATCACTTTGTCACCATCAGGCTGGTCATTTTGCTGGGCAACAAGCAGGTTGGGAATTAAAAATAAAACAACGGCCAACAGGCAGGGAATGGTAAAAACAATTTTTTTCATAAGTGAAAAACTTTTGAGGGTAAAAAAATTGGCGCTTGGAGAGAGTTGTTTCTTTTAATTGACGGGGTAAATTACAAAACGTTGCACAGTTTTTTTGTTAAAAAAAAACCGTTGTGACATTTTTTAACATTATTTCCTTTTTTTCATTAAAACAAAACTCGAGTTGCGGATAATTTTAAATCCAACCTGCCTGCGGCAGGCAGGCTGAAAGCGTCTAATTTTGCATCGAAATCAATCCCGTTCCGTCTTGGCGGGACGGGACACAAAATTCTCCGTTTCAATTGGATTATCCGCAACTCGAGATAACATAATCATAACCCGCCAAACTTCAACTTGCACTGCATTGCTGCTATTGCTTCTTTTGCCAATTTTTTAATTTTACAAAAAAACCTGACTAACATGACAAAAGATGAAGTTTTAAAAGCGCTCCAAAGCATGAGCGACCCAAATACCAAAAATACACTGCTGAAACACGGCGCCAAAGAACCCTTTTTCGGCGTAAAGATCGGCGACATGAAAAAGATTGTCAAAAAGATCAAAAAAGACCATGAATTGAGCCTGGAACTTTATGACACTGGCAATGGCGACGCCATGTACTTCGCAGGACTCATCGCCGACGAAAACAAGATCAGCAAAAAAGACCTCGAAAAGTGGGCAAAGAAAGCCAACTGGTACATGCACAGCGAATACACCGTTGCCTGGATCGCTGCGGAAAGCAAATACGGATTTGAACTCGGCCAGGAATGGATCCGCTCAAAAGACGAGCGCATCGCCTCTGCCGGCTGGTCCACGCTGTCAAACCTCGCCTCTATCAAGCCGGACGAAGAGCTGGACATCGCTGCATTTGACCAGTTATTGGATCACGTCAGCGAAAACATCCACAGCGCACAAAACCGCGTGCGCTACACCATGAACGGCTTTGTGATTTCAGCGGCTGCTTACGTTCCCGCCCTTACGAAAAAAGCCATGAAGATCGCGGAGAAAATCGGAAAAGTACATGTCGAAATGGGCGGCACATCTTGCAAGGTTCCCCTCGCAACGGATTATATTCAAAAAATCATTGACGCCGACAGGGTAGGGAAGAAGCGTAAAATGGCGAGGTGCTGAGATGGAGCATAAACGGTAAACAGGTCATTTACCTGTAATTGAGAAGTTTTGACAACCCTGAATATCCGGGATATTTTTTTACACCCTCAATATCGCAATTATTCAACATCGAGTTTCAGACAGCTAGCGCTGGAAGGGCACAGGCTTTGAAACTCCTGCGTTTCCAGAATCTGACGGGGAGCCTTGCTCCGTTCGGTTTCCATAAAACCAAGCCGCAGGAAATAATCGCGGGCAGTGGTGGTGAGCAGGTAAAAAGTACGGACGTTTTTTGACAAAGCATGTGCCTTGATCTGCTCGAAAAGCGCTTTTCCGATCTTTTGCGAACGAAATCCACCATCCACCGCCAGCGAGCGGAACAATGCGTATTGGCCATAGACCTCCAGTCCTACGGAGCCGATCAGTTTCCCATTTTCATCGGCAACGACAAAGTCGTTGAAATGCTGATCTACACCCTCAACAGGCAGGTCGTTTTCGAAAAGCAGGGTTGCGATTTTTTGAACATCTTCATTTTGTGCAAAACGATATTCCGGCATAGTTCAGTTTTTTTTATGGAGTGATGGAATAGTGGTTTCCCGATTTCATCGTCCCGCTTTTTCTCGAAAAAGCGGGATTCGCTGCGAAGTGGTTAGTGGTTTCCCGATTTCATCGGGATCTACGCTTCGCTGCGAAGTGGTTAG
>CAZKDA010000200.1:0-9175 GCA_964551455.1 uncultured Saprospiraceae bacterium | reverse complement strand
GGCACCGAGATACAAACCGATAAAGATCATTTTTCCGAGAAAAGGGGAGAAAATCGCATCGAAAGCAAATTCGATTTGCCTTCCAAAAACGTAGAGCACGTACATGTTGATGAGCAGGTGTCCCCAGTCGCCATGGACAAAACCATGAGTCAGAAACCTGTAATATTCTTTGTGTTTTCGGATCGACCGGGGGTGTAAAAGCAGCTTTTCTCTCATTAAATGATTCCCAAAAGCCTGATACGACACGAAACCAGTCAGGATCACAATGATCAGCGTCAATGAAATTTCATTTCCCATTTGCAGTATTTCTATGCGTTTTTATGAAAAAAATCTCCTTCCGGTTTATGGATTGTGATAAGGTTCCCCTTTTATTATTGTCAAAGCCCTGTACAATTGTTCTACAAAGATAAGGCGGATCAACTGATGCGAATAAGTCATTTTCGACAAAGACAGCTTTTCATCAGCGCGTCGATACACTTCATCCGAAAAGCCGTAAGCGCCGCCTACCTGAAAAATGATCCGTCGCTTTGAGGAATACAATTGTTTTTCAAAGAATTGTGCAAAACCGGCGGAACTCAACTCCTTGCCTTTTTCATCCAGCAGGATCAAAAAATCTCCTTCCTGCAATTTGCGAAGTACAAGCAAACCTTCCTGCTGTTTGATCTGTTCGGGACTAAGGTTTTTGGAATTTTTGAGGTCGGGAATGATCTGTACGTCAAATGAAAGATAGTGTTTGATCCGGTTTTCATACATTTCAATTCCTTCTTTCAGATATTGCAAACCGGTTTTGCCGATCATCCTGAGTTCGACTTTCATATTCGAAAATTAAAAGCAACAATGATAAATTAAAAACAATAAAATCTGAAATTATCGGGACACAATTGCAACCTACCGGAGCCTGAGATCAGGGATTTTTCAAAATGCTTTCCATCAGAATCCAAAACCAACAATAATTCGCAGGCGAATATCCGGCTGCTTTAGTTATTTTTACAAAAAATCTGATCAATTTAGTGTAGTTTAATCAAAAAAAAACTTCGACACATGAAAACCGTTTATTTCATTCGCCACGCAAAATCAAGTTGGGACGAACCTTCCTTGCGCGATATCGACAGGCCATTGAGTTCTCGTGGGTTACGCGATGCACCATTCATGGCAAATATGCTTAAAAGCAAAAGCGTAAAACCCGATCTGATCATTTCCAGTCCTGCAAACAGGGCTTTGACCACAGCGAAATTCTTCGCTAAAGAGTTGGGTATTGATGCCGACAGCATCGAAGTGAAAAGAAATATTTATGAAGCCTACCCGGAGGATGTGATCAATGTGATCAGAAATGCAAATGACGCGGTCAGTGTGATTCTCATCTTTGGACACAATCCAACCTTCACAAGCCTGGCCAATCGATTTACTGAGGATTATATTCCGAACATTCCAACCTGCGGCATCGTAAAAATCGAAGCGGACATCAAGTCATGGTCAGAACTCAACGAAAGGAATGCCACGCAAACGGAATTTTATTATCCCAAACAATATTTCTCATGAAGTTGCGCCTGTTGTTGGTGTGTATGGCCACGATTGTTTTTTCGTTTTGCACGGATGAAGAGAAGCCAGCACTCCCGAAGGATACAATGGTAAATATCCTCGTGGATGTGCATGTGGCGGAGGCTGCGCTCATTGGTTTGGCGGAGCAACATAAGGATAGCCTGGCGGAGGTATATTATCAACAGATATACGAAATACATGGTGTTTCAGAGGAAAGTTTTAGTCGTGAAATGGATTACATCAAACGCCATCCTGAATATATGGACGATCTATATACACTGGTGTTGGAAGAGTTGGCAAAACGGGAAGCAGCTTTGCAATAAAAAAAAGTAAAGTCATCTTTTAAGGGAGAGGACTTTACTTTCACTTATGAGAGAATAATTAAAAGGCGTTACAAATTTATAAAAAATTAATGTTTTAACCACAAACTATTATTGAGAAATTTCATGTTCCGTAGGCACAACTGTTGATTATTTTACAAAAAGTTAACAATTACTTAATCGCCCAAACCGGCATGAATACTAAGGCTGTGCTAATTTTGCCAAAACCGAAAATCTTAGAAATGAAGCATGACAATTATTCTATTTTGGTTGTGGATGACGAACCTGACATTCTCGAATTCATCAGCTACAACCTGAAAAAGGAAGGCTTCAATGTGCAAGTGGCCGCCAATGGCGTACAAGGCCTCAAAGCTGTTGAAAAATCTCCCCCCGACCTCATCCTACTTGACATCATGATGCCCGAAATGGATGGCGTGGAATTTTGCAGGGTTTTGCGCACCCGGAAAGAAAACGAAAATATCATCGTCGCTTTTCTGACGGCCAGAAATGAAGATTTCACCCAGATCGCAGCGCTGGATATTGGCGGCGACGATTTTATCACCAAGCCGATCCGTCCTCGCGTGTTGATCAGCAGGATCAAAGCGCTGCTCCGCCGTTCGCATCAGGAACAGGACGAAAGCGCCAAAGATGTCATCCAACTCGGTGACTTTGTGATCGATAAAGAAAAAGTAAAAGTAACCATTGACGGAAAAACTATCGATCTGGCAAAAAAAGAATTCGAATTATTATATTTGCTTGCATCCAAACCCGGTCGCGTTTTTACGCGCGAAGAAATTTTTAACAAAATCTGGGGTACGGAAGTAATTGTAGGCAACCGAACAATTGATGTCCACATCCGGAAAGTAAGGGAAAAGATCGGAGAAGATTACATCAGAACCGTTAAAGGGATCGGGTACAAATTCGAGTTTTAATGTTAAAAAACATCACGCCAAGGCAAGTCGCCTTTTTTGCTGCGCTTTCACTTAGTCTTATTTTTACAACTTTCATTATCCTGTGTGTTGTTTTCAACATTATCCAGGCTCCCTGGTATGTTGTATTTAGTTTTTTTGCGGGTTCGTTCCTCCTTTCATATTTTCTGATCATTATCATTTTACGACAATTTATTTATCGAAAGATCAAGCTGATCTACAAGAGCATCCACAAATTCAAGCTGGGAGCGAAAAAGGGAACCAAAACCATCGACATGGACAAAGACATCCTGGAAGATGTGGAAAAAGAAGTGGCCAAATGGGCTGATTCCCAACAAAAAGAGATCGAATCCCTGAAATTGCTCGAAGAATACCGCAGGGATTTTTTAGGCAATATTTCCCATGAGTTGAAAACACCGATCTTCAGCATTCAGGGGTATATCCACACCTTGCTCGACGGCGCATTGTACGATAATGAGATCAATGAAAGCTATCTCAGAAAAGCAGCCAATAACGTCGCACGGTTGCTCACCATCGTCGAAGACCTCGAATCCATCTCCCGGCTGGAATCCGGTGAATTGACACTCGATATCCGCAAGTTCAACATTCGCGACCTCGTCATCGAAGTTTTTGATGACCTCGAAATGCAGGCTGAAACCAAAAAAATCAAACTGTTGCTAAAGGAAGGAACAGACCGTTCTTTTTGGGTATCCGCTGATAGGGAAAGTATCCGCCAGGTTTTGGTCAACCTGATCAACAATTCCATCAAATACGGAAAGGAAAACGGCCAGACCAGAGTGGGGTTTTACGACATGGAGAATTATGTTTTGGTTGAAGTTGCCGACAATGGCGCCGGTATCGACGAGTATCATATCAAGCATCTTTTCGACCGGTTTTACCGGGTCGATAAAAGCCGTTCGCGCTCGCAGGGCGGTTCGGGGCTGGGGCTTTCGATCGTCAAGCACATCATCGAGGCGCATAACCAAACGATCAACGTCAGAAGTTCCGTCGGAGTAGGCTCCACCTTTGGTTTCACGCTTCAAAAAGCCTGAAAATAATAATGCTCATGGGTTGCTGCTGATGGTATCAATCTGGACTGAAGGCTCGTGTTCATCATTACAATCATCCGTTTTCTTCACGCGGTACTGCACCAGGTCCAGTTGTTTTTTCATGGTGTCCTTCAGGATGTTAAATCGCGGGATGTCATTTTCTGCCATAGGTTCCGGTGGAGGAAGGTTTTCCCTTAAATGATTGACTTGCCTGCCGTTTTTCCAAAACCTGAAACAAACATGCGGCCCTGTCGCCAGGCCGGTAGCACCGACGTAACCAATAGTTTCGCCTTGTTTTACATGAACGCCAGGTCTAATGCCTTTTGCAAACTTGCTCATGTGAAGGTATTGAGTTTGATAGACTTTGTCGTGCTTGATCTTTACATAATTGCCATTGCCCCCTGAATACGCTGCATGGGTCACAACACCGTCGGCAACTGCAAAGATCGGCGTACCGTACGGCGCTGCATAGTCAGTGCCCAGGTGCGCTTTTGTTCTGCGGAGGATAGGGTGGAAACGGCGGAGGTTGTAACGGCTTGAAATTCGGGAATATTTAACCGGAGATTTCAAAAATGCTTTTTCCATGGGTCGTGCTTCCAGGTCGTAGAATCCGGAGTGAACGTCATTTTCAAAATAAAAAGCATAAAAATCATTGTCGCCGTTTTTAAAATAAGCGGCTCTGATCTCACCCACGCCCACAGGCGCTCCATCGATGTAATGTTGTTCGTAGATCAGCTTAAAACGATCTTCTTTCTGGATGTGGTGGAAATCAACAGACCAGGCCAGCGCATCTTCCATTTTGGCGGTCAATTCCATGTTTAGTTCATTGTCGATCATGGTTTGCCACAATGAGCTTTCAATGATCCCGGAAGCAGATTCGATCTGTGTGACGACTTCCTTTTTTACATCGGTTAAAGTGTGATTTTTCAGATCATATACCAGGTAGTTGTAAACGCTGGGTTCGTAAATAAAATAATCGGCAGCATTGGAAGTATCGGAGTTGAGCACCACGTAAGGTTTTCCAACCCTGAAATTTCTTACATCGAAGATGTCGTTTGTGGCTTTCACCAGTTTGTCAATATCCGCGTAATCAACTTTGAATTGAAGGAGCAGATCGGAAAGGAACTGATTTTTTTGGATGGTTGATTCGGTGATGTGAAAAGAATCCAGCACAAAACCATATTTTACGGTTGGCGGTATGATCTCGAAAGCGCCGAAGTTTATCATGCTTGCTTCGAGCGGTTTTTTGTCAGAAAGATCATTTGAGTTGAAAAGCAGCGATCCGGGGAGAACAAAACATGCCAGGATAAAAGAACTGAGGATCAACTTTTTCCTGCTTAACTGCTTCTTTTTTGCCTGTTTAAAATTCTTTGAAATGTTTTCCACTTTGATTTTCATTTAGAGATAATATTCCAATATTTTTTTTTGAGCGGCGTAAATATAATTTTTTTTGATAATAATTAAAGCGGGATAGCAAATTTTTCTCCTTGAGTTGATTGGTGTGTTAAAAGTTGCTGGTTAGAAGTTACCAGTTTTACCCATGCCTCATAACCCATCATTTCCAAATTTTAATCACTTCTTTTTTAAAACTACATCCACCCGCCTTGCCCGGCTGTCATTTTTTTCAATAGCAGAAACTGCACCTTTTCCTTCGATATGCACAACTTTTGAGGTATCAATGCCTGCTTTTTTTAAAAAATCCACGATGGCATCCGCCCGTTTTTGGGACAGCGATTTGTTGTATTCATCTTTCCCGCTCGCATCTGCGAAACCTATGATCTCCACTTTCCAATGCTCATCTTTACGGAGAAAATGTGCAAGGGTTTCCAGAATGGAAACGGCATCGGAGTTGATCGCGTGAGAATCGAAATCGAAAAATACCTGGAAATTTTTCTCAGCCGGTTGAACGGCGTCAGTTGTAAATTTCGGATCTGCGTTATGTATCGGTTCCAGCAAAAACTCGTGTGTCACGGGCGTCGTATTGTCCTGTGCTTCCACAAATTTTGCATCGATAAGATATTGATACCCAGGTTTGTCAATCTGAAAAGAATACCCTTTGTTTGCTGCAAGGCAGGTAAAAAACCATCCGTTCTCATCGGATCTGGTTACCCATTTTTCATCTTCTCTCATAATGACAACTTTCGTTGAAACGAGTTCAAGCGTGTGACTGTCTTTTACCCAACCTTCAAAATGAACCATAGGGTGGGGTCTGAACTGCTCTGGTAATTCAAAAGTGTAAATATCCAAACCACCTTCGCCACCACTTTTGGCGGAAGCGAAATAAGCTGTTTTGCCATCGCCTTGCACAAAAAAACCTAATTCCTTTGCGGGAGAATTTACAGGAAAGTTCAGATTGACGGGAGTTGTCCATTTGCCATCGACTTTTCTCGACATAAAAATATCTCCTTCGCCTTGTCCGGGATGGCCGTTGCTGGTGAAATAGAGCGTCAATCCGTCATTGGAAATAAAAGGAGCTTCTTCATCGCCCTCAGTGTTGATAGGGCTTCCAAGGTTTTCGGGAGCGCTCCATTCGCCATTGTCTTTGAGGCGGCTCATCCAGATATCGGCATTTTCGCCGTTGCGGGAACTGCTAAAGTATAAAAAACGACCGTCGCAGGTTATTGAAGGCTGGGAATCCCAATATTCGGAGTTGAGGTTGCCTTCTAATTTATTCACGTGTGTCACCTCTCCGTTTTCAAGTTTTGCTTTATAAATATCGCAACCTCCTTCGCTGTCGTTGCGCGCACATCCGGCGAAATAAAATGCTTTCCCATGGGTTTCGAATTTGGCCATTCCCTCATTGAATCGGGTGTTGATGGCTTTGCCAAAGGGTTTGCTTTTTGACCAGTTGCCATCGATGAGTTTGCTCGACATGATGTCTTCGTCGCTTTTGATCTTTTGTCGGGTGAAAATCAACTGATCACCGGCGCCGGTGATGGCGGGAAGGTATTCGTCGCTTTCGGTGTTGATGCTGGCACCGAGATTTTTGGCAGGATTCAGATCAGCGGGATCGCCAAGCCCGGCGATGTAAGCACAATTATTTTTGCGTTCGTCCAGCAACTTGTCGAAGGTCAGTTCCAGCCCGGATTCTTTTTCCCTGTTTGCGTAATTAGTTCCTTTTAGCTTTTCGTATTGTTCATAATAACTACTTGCCTTTTCGATGTTTCCGGAGTAAAAACATGCTTCTCCGCATTCAAAAAATGCCGCTCTCGAAAGCTTTTTGTCAAATTCAAATGACTTTTCATAGGCATCGACTGACTCCGAATATTTTTTCAATTCAAAACATACTTTTCCTAATTCGCGGTAAGCAATTGCAAAATTGGCTTTGACTTTTATGGTATGCTGCAATTGCCGGTAGGCTTTTTCAAACTGATTGTCATTGATGTATTGCTGTGCGATCTGGAGCGATTGCGAGGCATTTTTGGTCGCCACAAAACCTTTGTCATTTTGTGCAAATAATTTAACACCCAAAATAAAAAACAATGCAAGGAGGTTTGGTCTCATTATGTTCAGGATTATTATTGTGCTAATTTGCTGATTTGCTGATTTGTTAATGTGTTGATTTGTTGATTTGCCACAAACTATAAACTATAAACCACAAACAAATCAAGGGTGCAAAATACTTTTTTTACAGCATAGTTCACAATGCCTTCTTTACAAAATTGATAAACAACTCATTGTCCTTTCTTGGGGGGATGGAGTTGTAACACAATTCCAGTTTTTCAATGCGAAATTTCGGGGAAAACAGGTGGAGATATTCATCCTTCGTTCCTCCGAAAGGAGGACCTTCATGTTGAAAAGGATTGGCAAATAGTACACCGGCCAGCCTTCCTTCATCACGCAATAATGCTGCCGTTTTAGCCACATAAACCGTTCGCATTTCCGGTGCCAGTGCACAAAAAAACGTTTGTTCGAGGATCAAATCGAAGGACTGCGGAATGTCGAAAAAATCCATCGCCAGTAGTTGTGACGAAGGAAAAGCTGGATAGCTGACAGAAAAACCGGTCAAGGCTTCTGGCACCCAATCGCAAATCCAGATATTTTTAAAACCATTTTCAAAAAGATAACCGGCTTCGTGGGCATTGCCCGCTCCGGGAATGAGAATATCAATGGATTTGTCCGGGAGAGAATCTGCAAATTCCACAATCGGCGGCGTAGGTTTTCCGGCATCCCAGGGGGTATTGTTTTCGAGGTAACGCGCTTGCCAGTATGTTTTGTCAAGTTTCATTCGCGGAAATTAAGAGTATGTTTATTCAGTCAACAATTCAGCGGCATTGTTCAATTCAGGGTTGTTTTGGGTTTCGAGGTCATCGAGGCGAGGCTCAGTCGATTTGAATTTTACAACGAGGCGATAATTTTTGTCAAAAGACGACAGGATCGGCATGAAAAGCATATTCATAATTTCAATGGCCTGGGCTTTTGATTTTTCCATGACGTCGCTTTGGATGGCATCCTGCCGGAACTCTCTGCGCAGGATATTGAAATTTGTATTGAAATCTTTGTCCTGCAATTCTCTGAGCCAGCCGATGTCCAGCTTGTCTATCCGGGGATAAACCTCGTGGGAAAGAATGGTTGGCTCCGGCAAAGTGACCGTGACGATCTTATTGGCGGAGTTGAGTTGGAGATCGAAATATCGGTCGAGTTTAAAACCCACTTTCAGGATACTGATCGCTGAGATCTCAATGTCCGAAGTCGAAACCTGGAAGCCCCAGATTTTGGTTTGGAGTTGTCTGCTCAGGCCTTTTTTGTCTCTCACCTCCATCGTCGCCAGTTCAGTGATTACTTTCTCCACCTTTTGTTCGATCATGCCCCTTGATCGGCTGAAATCATCGATGGCAGCCTTTTCTTTCAGACGGTTGATCAGGGGTTGCAATCCCTCAGTCATGGCTATTCCACAAGGGGTGTCGATCTTTTTGCCTTTGGCGCCGAGGATTCCGCCTTCGGTTTTCAGGAGCGTTGTAATCACGTGATTGACCAGGAAGCAGGTGTATTTTGAAGCGACTTCGTTCATCGTTTCTACGGCGCCGGTGGCTTCGTTGGCATACCATGCTTCGTAAGTGCCGGCTGTAGTATCCCGGATATTTACAAAATCATTGAAATAAAGCTGCTGCAAATACGGATGGTGCTTTTGGTATTCCGGCTCCAGTTGAGCTTTTAATGAATCGGCCAGATCCATCCTGTTTGCGATATGATACAAAAGCGACATATTGAATTTGTAAACCAACTCATCGAATTCCCGATGATAGCGATGCGGATTGGTCAGAATGGCAATCACATTTTCATCTTCCATGTAAAATTTAAAATACGCAGGAATGTAAGTGATCTGCATTTATTTAAG
>CAZKDA010000199.1:2001-9228 GCA_964551455.1 uncultured Saprospiraceae bacterium | reverse complement strand
GAATTAATTTTTATAATCCGAAATCTATGCGGTGTCGTGTATAATGCAAAAATAACAAATCTTCTGCCGTGCAGGATTTGCCTGACTGTTGTCCCAAAGGAGAAAAGTAGTCTGAAAAACAAACAGACGCAGATTTTTTCTCAAAACTTAAACTGCGTCTGTTTGTGCCGATATTATTTTTAAAACGGATTAATAAAACCTGGATCGGTTGTCTTTTATTTTTGCAGCACTTTTCATGGACTGGATCAGTCGCTGGGGAACCTGGGCTTGTGAAGTGCTTGATGTTTGCCGGCGCAATTGCGCAATATTTGCCGGGTTGGCAAGGTCATTTTTGTTGACCAGTTTTACCACAAACACACCATGATCTCCAACAATGGGTTGTGAAACCTGTCCGGGGTTGAGGTTGAAAGCTGCGGCGATCACTTTAGGTTCATTTTTCTGGATGCCGGCCAGATAGGATGAGTTGAAATTGATATTAAGCGCTGTATCGACTTTGGCTTCAAAACTGCCTGCAATGGCGCTGAGATCGTTACCGTTGATTTTGGATTTTAAGACTTCTGCTTTTTTCAGGTTATAAACCTTGGGAGCGATCTCTTCTTTAATATTTTGAACCTTTGGCACTCCCGCGGGTTGGATACTCCGCAATGCCGCCAATACGTATTTTGAAATATAAAATTCCACAGGGTCCTGATATTCGTAAACGTTTGGTGCAACATCTCCTGCCTCCGTGCCTGAAGCGAATGCCCATCGGACGATATCCCTCGATGATTCACCTGTCTCCAAAGTTCCCACCTGGTAATCATTGGCTTTTAAAGGCTGAGAAAGTTCGAGGGTAAGATTTTGCTCCGCAGCAGCTTTTGTAAAATCCTCAATGTTCCGGTTGTTGGCCATAAAGTCCTGAGCGTCGTTGTAAACCGATTTTTGTGTGATCTCGCTGGGAACGATCGGTTTGCTGATGTATGCTACCCTGATGCGCTCCGTTTTGTTGTTTTCATCGGTAAATTTTCTGCCCATTGGCTCGATCAGGTGAACCCCATAAGTTGACCTTACGGAATAAAGTTTTCCAATCTCACCACTAAAGAATATCAGGTCACTGTATTCCGAAACGAATTGGTTGGGCGCAACATAATCATAAAATCCGCCCTTTGAAGCGCTGCCGCCGTCCTGGCTGAATTGCATGGCTAGTGAATCAAACTGGTGTGTGCCTGCTTCGATGAGGGTTTTCAGGCTGTCGATCCTTTTTTCGGCAACTGCAAATTGCTGTGGCGTCTCAGCATTGATCAATATATGGCGGGATTTTGCAGAATCCGGCATGATGCGCCTATCGAGCAGTTTTACAATGACAAAATTTTCGTCTTTTTCAAAAGGTCCGACAACTGCACCATTAGGAGCATTGAACAGGGTATCCATCATTTCTTCCGACAACGGGTCGCCGGGCTGACCGGTGAGCATGTCAGCAGATTTGGTATCTTCTCGCGTGAAAAACCGGGGGTCTATCGTTCCGTAATTGTTTTCAACAAATATGGTATCGTTTTCAGCTTTTTCAAATAATGGGATCAGATCACGCATTTGACTTTTTAGCGCCGCCAAATCTTCTTCCGTAGGTTTAACCTCGAAAATGACGAATTCTACTTTCCTCGTCTCAACGTCTTGTGAATATTTAGCTTTGTTTTGAGCAAGATAGGAGTTATAATCTTCATCGCTCAATTCAACATCAGTGTTGTCAATTTCATCAAACGGGATGAAAACATAATGAAATTCTGCCTGCTGGTTTCTGTCGGCATTGACCTGTTCGACCATCCAGGTGGGCGTGTAAAGCGATTTGCTGACCAGGGCATTAAGTTTTGATTGCAGGCGCGTTTTTACAATTTCTTTCTTTTGGTGTTCCCAGTATCTTTTGTAGTTGGGATGGATTTCGCCACTTTCAAGAAGAGAACGGATCTGGGACAATTGCTCACGGTCAACCTGCCGGGTTTGCGGATTTTGAAAACGCTGAGTGATGATTGGGCTTAGGTTGTTGCCAAACTGGAGGTCTTCCAGTTCATCATCGCCAACACTGAGGCCAAGTGCATCAGCCTTTTCCTGTATCAAGGCATTTTCTACAAAAAAGCTCCACAATTCGTTGCGGCGCCCATAAATATCACCGGATGAATTGCTGTAAAGCGCATCTTCGGCGATAGCAAATTCCTGCCAGTCTATTTTTTTACCTTCGACTTTACCCATCGTGAGTTGGTTGTCGAAAAAAGGCATTTGGTCGCCAACGAACATGCTCGTCACAATAAAAAGCACCAGACCTAATCCGATGAAAGTGACCAGCAGCCAGCTATTGTTTCTAATTTTTCCAATCAGGGCCATCCTTTGTTTCTAATTTAAGATTTTAGAGTGTAAAATGAGTTCTTTGTTAAAACCGATGCAACGAGCGCGTTAAGCTGTTGATTGTCTTATTTTTAAGGATTTGATTTTTGCTTATTTTTATGATAAAACGGGATGCTTTCGCAAAAATCCATGCAAAGGTAATTGGTTTGACGCGTAAAATCAAAATTTTTAAAAAATGAATCCAACGCTTTAAATATGAAAATTTATAATAATGCTTTGAAGTTGAAAATCAGGCTTTATTTTTCCGATCGCTTGCCATGAACTTCGCTGCTTCGTCAAGTTCTTCAAAAAAATCAACGCCGTACTTTCGGATGAGCGCTTCTTTGACAAAACGATATACCGGCATTTGATTTTCAGCGCCTTTTTTACAAGCCGCATTGCAGATGTCCCATCGGCTATAATTGAGCGCTTCAAATTGCAGTCCTTTTTCGGAATGAACGCGAACGGGGAACAAGTGACAGGAAATCGGCTTTTTAAAATCAATGATACCGGCATTGTAAGCATTTTCAATACCGCATTGCGCTATCCCGTTCGCGCCGAAAGTCATGTAAACGCAGGCGCCATTGTCCAGGAGAGGCGTTCCAAAATATCCCGGTTCGTCGTAGTAGCGGTACAGTCCGTGTTCATCGATCGCTTGTTGGCCTTCAATGCTGAGGAAAGGTTTTATTTTACCGTAAATGTTTTCAAGGGTAGTCAGTTCTTCTGCTTCGAGCGGCGCTCCCCAATCGCCTTCCCAGCAGCAAGCTCCTTTGCAGGCGTTGAGGTCACACAAGAATTGCTGCTCAACCAGGTCATCACTTATCAAAATATCTTTGATGATAATCATTCTTAACAAATTATTATGAACACTTGCCTTTCGGCTTACGTCAGAAGTTTAAAGAAAAAATAAAGCGGCAAAATGTCAATTTATTTACGTAGCGGAGCACTAAACATTAGTAAAAATAAGATTAAAATCAATGTAAAATTGTAATTTAGTGTCCAAATTGAAATTGAAAATTTATTAAAAGTTTAAAAACCATAAAGATGAAAAAATTCTTTTTTTGCGCACTGTCATTGCTTTTTGCAGCAGGTGTTTTTGCACAGGGAACAGTGGATCCGAAAGTGAGGAAATCTGCCGATGAAATGATAAAAATTTATAACCTCGACCAAAAACAATCTGCTGTTGCGCTTGAGATACAGGAACGCAGATTCAGAAACCTTGCAGAGATTGAGAGCCTGAAAAACACAGACAAAGACCTGTACCGGCATAAAATCAGGGCTATTCAGCAAAGCACCGACGCCTCATTGAGAAGAATGCTCAACGAAGAGCAAATGACCATCTACAATCAGCGGAAAATGGATATCCGACACAAAAAAGCAGCAAGAACTGCCGAACTGAAAGAGCAAGGCCTGTCGATGGAAGAGATCGAAGATACCTTGCTTGAATTAGAGGATTATTGATTTTTGGGGAAATAAAAGGAAATATAAGCGGCAAAGTAATTTTTGCCGCTTATATTTTTTAATGCCGGTTGTTAGGAACCCAACATTTTGAAGCTGAAAAAAAGCCTTGAAAGTTTGTGCAAAATCAGCTATGTTTTTTATTTAAAAATATAATACTTTTGTGGGCTTAAAACATCAACAAAAAAACATTTTTTCCGTTGAATATTTGTAAAATCTAAATATTCCAATTCTAATTTTAATTTTTTTAAATGAACCCTCTCAAACAGAAATTTCAGGAAAAATCTTCCGAATTAAAAATAAAAATCAAAGACCTGATCAATGAACACGGCGATGTTAAAATTGACGAAGTAAAGCTCAGCCAGGTTTTCGGAGGAATGCGCGATGTCAAAAGCATGATTTGGGAGCCTTCACAACTTGACCCGATCCAGGGAATCCGGTTCAGGGGCCTGTCGATCACTGAGTTGAGGGAAAAACTACCCAAAGCGCCGGGAGACAAAGAGCCGCTACCGGAAGGACTGTTTTGGCTGATGCTCGTAGGCGAAGTACCCACCAGCGAAGAAGTAAAATGGCTGACCGACCAATGGACCAGCCGCTCTATCGTCCCGGAACACACTTATAAAATCCTGGATTCTTTTCCTATCGATACCCACCCGATGACACAATTCACCGCAGCTATTGCCTCTATGCAAACCGGGAGCGTATTTGTCAAACGGTATTCCGAGATGATGCGCAAAACTGACTTTTGGGACGCTACCTACGAAGACGTGATGAACCTCATCGCAAAACTTCCAAGAGTTGCCGCATATATATATAGGCGTACCTATCACAATTCAAGACATATCGCACCTGATATTTCACTCGATTGGAGCGCAAATTTTGCGCACATGCTCGGTATCGAAGGCGATGATTTCAAGAGCTTCCTGCGATTGTACCTGACTATTCATGCCGATCACGAAGGCGGAAATGCCTCAGCACATGCCACCCACCTGATCGGTTCCACATTGAGTGATGCTTACTATTCGCTCGCTGGGGGGATGAGTGCCCTGGCAGGCCCATTGCACGGCCTTGCCAACCAGGAAGTGATCAAATGGATTTTCAGGATGCTGGATACATTGGGTACGCGACGACCAACAAAAGATCAAATAGCGGACTATGTGAACAGTACAATTGCAACAGGCCAGGTCGTTCCGGGATATGGCCATGCCGTATTGCGCCAGCCTGATCCTAGATTCACCGAACAAAAGAGATTTGCCGAAGAGTATATACAGGATTCGGATATCATTAATGTTGTCTGGAAGTGCTTTGAGGTCATTCCTCCGATATTGAAAAAACTGGGCAAAGTCAAAAACCCCTGGCCCAACGTCGATGCACATTCGGGAGCTATCCTGGTACATTACGGCCTTACACAGTACAGTTTTTACACAGTACTCTTTGGTGTATCCAGAGCTTTGGGAGTCCTCTCGCAGCTTTGTTGGTCAAGAGCTTTGGGTTTCCCGCTGGAAAGGCCGAAATCCGTAACCGTCCAATGGGTAAATGAATTCCTTGCCACACAAAAAATTAGCGTAAATTAACGCTGTTTACAACCTTCGATTTGTTGTAAAATTAAAAAACCGCCTCGGGAATTTTTCAAGGCGGTTTTTTTTATCTTCCTCATAGGAATGGTGATTAAATAAAGTGATAGAGTTTGGGTTAGTATTTTTTTTGAATAACGAGGCAAAAAACGCAGACGTAGCCTGAGCTACGGCGAGTATTTTTAACGAAGTTAGTCGGAAAAAAGACAAGCCAAAAATGTAAATTTATTTGATCTTCATCCCTAAACTGAGCGAAGGCCCCAAAAAACCAATTGCCCTTCCCCAGTAATTTTTCGGTTTGTTGATTTTTATTACATAACTAACAAAAAAAATTGAAAGATGAAGAAGTTTGTTTTTTTGGTTCTAATTTTTTCGTGCGGCTTAGTTACCGCACAGGATACTGTCCACACCCCGGCAGAAAAAAAAGTAAGAGAGATCTTACTTTCCGGCGAGGTGAATTTTAAAATGGCCGGACGTCGCTTGTCCGAGACGATTAACCCCGAAACGCTGGTTTACCAGCGAAAGATGGGGAGAAATAAATTTACGGGTAGGTATGAGATTAGGGATGGTACCCTGGTCGAATACCAGGATGATGGATTCAACTTTTCTTTCACTATAGAAGAAGTCGGTGACGACTACTTCATAGTAAAATGTAGGGGCGTCAAGCGCACCTACACAGTCACGAAAGAATAATACCACCGGGTATATAAACGATCTAAAAAAGGCCGAATCCATGTGATGCGGTTTTGGTTTGGATAAATAACTACCGAGAACACACTTATAATAGCACAAAATAGAACAGTTTTTTATACCGAGAAAGTATTGGAATATTAGAGTATTATACTAATGTCATCATGAAAATTAATAATACGTTTAAACTTGTTATTTCTATTGTTGTATCCCAGCTGGCCGGTATTATTGACTCGGTTTTTACTACAACGTCAATTTCTGACTGGTATGCGATGTTGGTAAAGCCCGCCCTTAATCCCCCGTCTTGGGTCTTTGGCCCGGTCTGGACTATGTTATTTGTATTTATAATCTTAAAAACATAACTAACAAAGCGCGATGAAAAAGAAAATATACGCACTAAAACCAAAGCCTTTTTCCTAAATAAACTCCTTCTAAAACCGAACTGCATTCCGCAGTAAAATTCCGATTTCTAAATTATAACATTGGATCAAGCAATTGCTTGAGGTGATATAGTATTGTATATACTTAACTTTTAACCCCCTAATTAAAACATGTAAAACATGAAACAATTAAACAACTTTTGTTTTTACGCCTTCCTTTTAACCGCATTGGTTTGCTTGTCCATCCAGCAAACCCAGGCGAGATATTCAACAGAAAATAATAATATTACCGAAGCCTCATCAACCAATACCTCGGTTGATGGCAAGTCGATTTGTGATGAAATGGTAAATACCTTTTCGGTTTTTCTTGAAGACAGTGATGAAACAAAACTCAGCGGCGGCACGCTCCAATACCATGACGGAGCCTGGCATACCGCAACGGAAAGCCCGACCGGTACATGGGAAATCACTACCGGCGCTTCCTCCGTGACCCTGAAGATGACCTTTAACAATGGCGTCAAACAAGTTGCCGGGCATTCTACCTCAGGTAATTTTACCTTTGAAACGGTGACAACGACCTTGGCAATTAGAAATTCAGTACCAGAAAATGTAGATGACGGCACAGGCGACTACCACCAAATAGGCTGGGTAAGCTGGGGAGGGGCCAATTCTCCGAAAGAATTATTGCCAGGCAATTATACTTTCAAAGCCACTGTAAATAACGGAACCCAAAGCAAATATTTGGCAGTGCCTGAAGGTGGAACCGGAGG
>CAZKDA010000199.1:0-1901 GCA_964551455.1 uncultured Saprospiraceae bacterium | reverse complement strand
GCAAATATTTGGCAGTTCCTGAAGGTGGAACCGGAGGCAGCGGCGCCTTTGATGCGCTTTTCACAACGGTAACCACCACCGTACATTTATCCAATTGTGTCGATGGGCTGGAAGACGGATTTGTGCAATACCATCAGATCGGCTGGGAAACTTATGGCACCACCGATGCTTCAGGAGATGTGGTTAAAGAATTGCTCCCAGGCAGCTATACTTTCAAGATGAGTTACAACGGCGGTGTTAAACAATTCTTACAAGTGATCACCCAGGTTCCATCCATCACAATCAACTTCGGGGCGACTTTGGTCAAACTCCAGTTCAGCGGAACAATTCAATACCATCAGAATGGATGGCATACTTTTTCACAACCTGAAGAAAGTTTGCTGGAAGGTACTTATACTTTTAAGTTCGGTACTTTTCAAACGGTTCTTTTAATTAGCGGCTGTGATTATGGCGGCAATGTCCACATTTTTAAAACGCTAAAAGCAAATGGCTCACCTTTACCGGATATCAGGATTCGCAGGAATGATTATGGAAATCACTTCGTCCTGGTAGGTTATACGGATGCGAATGGAACCTTGCTGACATTCGACGAACCTGATGGCACCTGGAAATTCAGAGCAGATAAAGATAATACTATCCTGGATATCACAGCGCCTCCCGGAATTTTCACCTTTCAAACTGCCAAATTCATTGCTAAAGTGAAACATACTGACGGGACTGATTTTGCAGGGATACAAGTAGAATATAATGATTATGGAAACCACTGGATAGACCTCGATCCACAATCCACGGATGCAAATGGCAATTCAAGCATCGAACTGTTTCCTGGCAATTATGATTTCAGAGCAAAAAAGGATTATTCTGTTCAGGAGAAACCGCTGGAGATTTTAACATCCGGAACATCAGCGGTTGTAACCTTCCAAACTGCTACTTTTACTGCTCATGTTTTAAAACACGATGGGTCTAATTTTGCAGGAATACAAGTTGAATACAATGATTATGGAAACCACTGGATAGACCTCGATCCGCAAGCTACGGATGCGAATGGCAATTCGAGCATCGAGTTGTTTCCGGGCAATTATGATTTCCGGGCGAAAAAGGATTATTCCTACCAGACGAAATCCCTTGAGATTTTAACCTCCGCGACCTCCGACGTGGTTACTTTCCAAACAGCTCTGGCTATTGCCTTGGTAAAAGACTGTGATACAAATACTCCTGTTGCAGGTATCCAAGTAGAGTATAACGATTACGGCAATCATTGGATAGATCTATCACCCCAAAATACAGGCGTGAACGGGACTGCAAGCATTGAACTCTTTCCTGGCACTTATGACCTGAGAGCCAAAACCATCAATACTTTTCAGGAGCTGCCAATTGTTTTAACATGGCCTACAACAACTGTTGAGTTCAATCCAACCAGGGTATGTTTTAGCTACGCCGGAACGGTCAAATACAATGACTACGGCAATCACTGGCTTACCATTTCGTGCAACACGTATATGTTCCCCGGAACGTATGATTTCAGATTCAGTTCAGCAGGGAATCCAACCTATGAAGAAACGATTGCCATTTCCGGCTGTGTGTATGAAAAGAGTGTGGCAGTTATTAAGCTGATCGATAGTAATAATAACGGAATTGCTGGACAGGAAGGATTTTACAGGCTTGGCGGTATTTATTATAGTGCCGGATTGACGGATGCAAATGGCGAAATCCTGACCTTCATCGATGGAGATATTTCTTCCACCTATTTCCGAATGAAGTATCTCGGCCATATCCAAACAAAACTTCAAAACATTGATTCCAATCCTTGTGTGGTTTTCCAGACAGTAGCGGTTACAGTAGAGTTTAGGAATTCAGGAGGAAATCTAATACAAGCGGAAGAATTGTTTTATCGCGATGGC
>CAZKDA010000198.1:0-9231 GCA_964551455.1 uncultured Saprospiraceae bacterium | reverse complement strand
AAAAAGCCCTCCCGACAAACTGTCGGGAGAGCTTCTTTGCGGTCCGGACGGGACTTCCCGACTAACAAAATCTAATCTCGCTTCGCTCGAAGATTTTCTAATTCGGGATAGACTTCTCGTCCCGGCTTAACACAAAAAAAGCCCTCCCGACAAACTGTCGGGAGAGCTTCTTTGCGGTCCGGACGGGACTCGAACCCGCGACCCCGTGCGTGACAGGCACGTATTCTAACCAACTGAACTACCGGACCTTTTTTTATTTTTAAATACGTCGTTTCGTATGATATTGGAGCTCCAATGGAAAAAAGTAATCGGGGAAACAAAAAATGCGATCCTGTTTTTTTACCTTGAACCACTTTTGCTTGCGCGCCTGCAAATGTAAAATAGATTTGGCAAACTGGCAATAAAAAAAACGGAAAAAATAAAAAATGAAAGAAACATAATCGTTTCTATATCCTTATTAGTAAATTTGTGATCTGCCGGGACTAAATTAAACATTGCAAACCGCACCGGAATATTGGCGTCAAGCCAATGATTTTCCTGGTCAATAAATGAATAAACTTTTATGATTTTCTTAGAATTTGAAAAATCTTTGGAGAGTCTCTACGATCAACTGGAAAAGATCAGGCAAGTGGGTGAGGAAGGTGTTATCGATGTGTCCGATAAGATCAAAGAATTGGAAAATAAAATAAAAGTTCAACGAAAAGAGATTTATAACAACCTCACCGGCTGGCAAAAAGTACAGCTTTCACGACATCCGGAGCGTCCCTATACTTTATATTACATCAGGAATATGTGCAAAAAGTTCGTCGAATTGCACGGCGACCGCTGTTTCCAGGATGACAAAGCCATCGTCGGCGGTCTTGCCAATTTCGACGGCCAGAGCGTAGTGATTTTAGGTCATCAAAAAGGCGTCAATACCAAAATGCGCCAATATCGCAACTTCGGGATGGCCAACCCCGAAGGTTACCGAAAAGCGCTGCGCCTGATGAAACTCGCCGAGCGTTTCAATTTCCCCGTCGTCAGCCTGATCGATACGCCGGGTGCATATCCGGGCCTGGAAGCCGAAGAACGAGGGCAGGCAGAAGCCATTGCTCGCAACCTTTTTGAGATGGCGCAACTCAAAGTGCCGATCATTTCCGTGATCATCGGCGAAGGCGCCTCCGGCGGTGCGCTGGGCATCGGCGTGGGCGACAGGACTTACATGCTGGAAAACTCCTGGTATTCCGTCATCTCTCCCGAAAATTGCTCTGCGATACTCTGGCGAACCTGGGACTTCAAAGAACAAGCCGCCGAAGCACTGAAACTCACCGCCGACCACATGTTCGAATTCGGACTGATCGACGGCATCATCAAAGAACCGCTCGGCGGCGCTCACACCGCTCCCGAAGAAATGGCCAAACTCCTGAAAAAACAGATCAAAAAGGATATTACCGAATTAATGGAAATGGACCCCGAAGAACGCATCACAGCCAGAATAAACAAATATGGCTCAATGGGCGTATATGCAAGGAAACCTGTCGAAGTTGAAGAAGCAGAAGAAAAGAAGTAATTTTTTTTATTTACCAAACCCTAAAGTCTCATGAAGTCAATACGTACCTGGCAGCATCAAGTCAGAGAATATTTTCTTCAAAAAATGCTTAATAAAATTGAATTGAGACGCCGAGCGATCACCTACGATTCTGCGCAAACCATTGGGATATTGTTCGATGCCACAGAACTGGATGACAGAGAACAGGTTATTGAATTTTCCAAATCTTTGCAGGCAAAAGATAAAAAGGTAAAGTTGCTCGGTTTTTTCAATAGCAAACAACTGGTCGATAACTTCCCATTCAGCGGTTTTAACAAAAGCGATGTCGATTGGCTGATGCGGCCAAAAGGTGAAGTGGTAAAAAATTTTATGGATACCACCTTTGATATGCTCATCGGAATTTATAAAGGCAGCAACCTGCCTTTGGAATATATTGCTGCTTTGTCGAAAGCTCACCTCCGGGTCGGCCCCTACACCGACAACACTTATTGTTATGACCTGATGATCGATGCCGGAAAACAGAACCTAGAAAACTTCATCGAACAAATGGAGTTTTATTTGAAAAGATTGAACAGCAACAAACATGAAACAGCAGCAATTTAAAGGAACCGGCGTAGCTTTGGTCACCCCTTTTAAAAACGGAGAAATTGATTTTGCAGCGCTCGAAAGAATTATTGAACATACCATCAGCGGCGGTGTCGATTATCTCGTTTCGCTCGGAACTACCGGCGAAGCTGTCACCCTGAGCAGCGATGAATGCCGCAAAGTTTTCGATTTTACAATTAAAATAAATGCAGGACGGCTCCCCCTGGTCGCGGGCATGTTTGGTAGCAATCATACCGCAGCCATAGTTGAAAAGATCAGGAACTACGACCTCAGCGGCTTCGATGGAATTTTGTCGAGCAGCCCCGCTTATACCAAACCTACACAGGAAGGAATTTATCAGCATTATATGAAAATCGCGGAAGTCAGCCCGGTGCCTATCATTATTTACAACGTACCCGGGCGCACCGCTTCCAATATACTCCCTGAAACACTGATCCGCCTGGCCAACTCCAGCAAAAAATTCGCTGCGGTAAAAGAAGCCTCCGGGGATATTGTGCAGGGCATGAAGATCATTAAAGATAAGCCGGATCATTTTGCGGTGCTATCGGGCGACGATCCTACTGCTTTTCCATTGATCGCCGCGGGCGGGGGAGGTGTCATTTCGGTGATCGCCAATGCACTTCCCGGCATGTTTTCCGAAATGATACGAGCTGCTCTGAATGGCGACCTGTCAACTGCCCGGCACATCAATTTACATCTGCACGACCTTCACCCCTGGCTTTATGTCGATGGCAATCCGGCAGGTATCAAAGCAGCGCTCGAGATCATGAGGTTTTGCAGCCGCGAGGTCAGGTTGCCTTTGGTATCCATTCAGGAAGAAAATTATCTGGGATTAAAAGAAGAAATGGAAAAAGTACTTTCAGGCTTAAAAAAAATGCAAAGTAATCCTTCGAATTATTAAACCAGGCTTCTCTTTCAAATGACTACGATCAGCCACTTATTTTACAATTTTAATGCTTACTCTTCCATCGGGAGTGGACAGAACGATGTAATAGCAGCCGGACGGTAGCTTATCCGGCAAATCAATCTTTTGATAATGTTTCCCCTTGTCCTGTTTGTTATTTTCAATAAATGATTTTAATATCTTTCCCTGCGTTTCAAAAAGCTGAATAGAAACACTTTCTTCTTTCAACAGCGTATATTCCAAAAAAACTGTATGAGCAACAGGATTAGGATAAACCAAAACTGAATTTTCAGAAAGGGAAAAATCAACAGTGCCTACATCCAAATCTGACAGGTACCGGACCACAACCCAATCCCTGCTTTCAAAAGTGTCATCCTCTGCATATCCGGCAACTACTATTTTTTCGTCTGTTTGAATAGCTACTGAAACTGCGGCATCCTGACCGGTACCTACAGATGTAATGACGGTGCCGTCCATTCCGAAACCGGTATCCAGGGAACCATCCGGGTTATATCGTGCGAGTGATATTTCGCGGTTAAAGTTGCGAAAGGATGATCCCACTACTATAATTTTCCCGTCTGTTTGAAGGGCTGCTGCCCAACCAAAATCATTTTCTGTATAAACGGGATTGGTTTGAATGCCATTAGTACCGAAACTATTATCCAATGTACCGTCCGGATGATATCTGGCCAAAGCAAAGTCAAAATTTGTATTTATGTTGGTATTGGCATATCCTGCCAGTATTATTTTTCCATCAGGTTGTAAAACAACGGAACGGCCTTCCTCTCTGAAATTCATTCCAAAATCTGTGGTAACAAGCCCTCCTATACCAAAGCTAATGTCCAACATACCGTCTGGATGATACCTGGCTAAAGCAAAATCATCATTTGTGCCATTATCCGAAGTTCCGGCAACAATGATTTTTCCATCAGATTGAAGAATTACTGAATATGCATTGTCCCCTTCTTGATTAAAGTCAGTGGTGGTAATTCCAGTTGTTCCAAAATCGCTATCTAAAGTACCGTCTGCATTATATCGAGCCAAAGTGAAGTCCTGTTTTGTATTGGTTTCTGAAAAACCGGCGGCAAGTATTTTTCCGTCAGGCTGTATCGCTATTGATTGCATCCAGGATTCGGCACTCCCAATAACGGTGATAACTTTTCCGTCTGTTCCGAAACCAGTATCTAAAGTACCGTCTGCATTAAATTGTGCCAATGCAAAATCGTGAACAATTCCATTGTCAACATATCCGCCGAGTATTATTTTTCCGTTTGGTCTTAATACCATTCCCCGCACAAAGTCGTTTCTCCCTGCAAAGTCAAGGTGAGTTTTGCCGTCTGTTCCAAAACCGGGGTCTAAAGAACCATCAGTATGATAACGAGCTAATGCGAAATTAACATTCATGCCACTTTCAACAGATCCGGCAACCAATATTTTCCCATCCGGTTGAATAACTACTGAAAGTGCTTGTTCTCCATTATTAAAAAAATCAGTAGTCACTATGCCATCCAAATTGAAGGTGCTATCCAGGCTTCCAGCTTGTGCAGGCAGTCCTTCTGGAAGCAATAATATTAAAACAATTACCGGGGTATAAATACTTTTCATGCTCTAGGGGGGTTATTCAAAATAATTGTGTCTTTATTTGATTTTCTAGACGACCTTATCTTGTTGGGGTAAGTTAAGACGTTGCCTGGAATACTAAGATTAAGTGATAATAAAATAATAGATGCAGTATTAATGAACAATAGGAGGCCAAAATTTTAAAATTCCGGCTTCCTATACAATTTTGGTCATTTCAGATTAATTTTAAGCAAAAGGTAAACACAATCTGTTTAGTGTTTCCCTTTAAAAAATTAATTTAACAAGGGTCCGTCTCAAATATTTTATCCGTAAATCTTTTACCGTCAGCACCAGGAACGACACCTACCTGGCATCCTCCAGGGACACATGTAGTAGTACCGGAATCACTATAAAAATAAAGTTTTGAGGGGGTCATTGTAAGAGGATTGGGAACCGGTGCGGCCCATTCCCAGTCAATGGTATATTGCCAGTTATGATCAATAGTAACAGCAACAACATCGTCATCGTAAAGATAATTTGTTGATTGTAATACGCCACCATCATCCATAATCTTTAACACTACAGCAACGCCATTGGAAGATGTGTATGGGACACCATTCGCGTTTTCAAGATCAAAAACTTTTGCATAAGCTGTGCATTGTACGGCATCAGAAGTGCCAAAAGCCTCTAAAAGTTCATCCGTAATATCAATACTATGACCGATACTAGTAAACTCTCCTTCCGATTCAATATTAACAGGTACAAATGCGAATAGAACCAAGCTAAACATAAGAGCAAGGGGAAGAACAGACCAATTGAATTTAACATTGTTTTTCATGATAAAATATATTTAAATGGTTAAAAAATCATGTTGAAGGGGCTCATCCCTTCTGAAGTTTTTTTTATTAAATATATTCAGGGGAGTACGAGATTACAATAATCATTCAACTCAAGAGCAGTTCGTAATATTGTGGAAACATGAAAAACATAAAGCAGCTAATTTCAAATCACCAACGGGTTGTTATATTATATAATGTTTTGATTTTTTTTATTCCATTTAGCAAAAACGTTGGCCAAAATTCAAAAATCATGAATAATCGCTTCCGACATATCAGGCATGTATAGCCGCGAGGTGAGGTTGCCTCTGGTTTCTATCCAGGAAGAAAATTATCAGGGATTAAAAGAAGAGCTTGAAAGGGTGCTTTCAAAAGCAAAACAAAACGTCCGTTAAAGGCTCAAATTTCCGGTTCCTTCATTCCCCTGATCCTGTTCCAAAGCTGCTTCACCCCATCTTCCGGATCAGGTCTCGCCCTTGATTGTCGCGCTTCGATCTTTCCATCTTCGTCTTCCAAAATAAACCGGAAGATGTAATCTTCTTCATTGACTGCACCTTCGCCGAAAACGCCAAATCGCAGGTCATTGAACTGGAGTTTGCCGTCGTTTCGCTGGATCACATTGTAATAATCGTCTGAAAACCACTTCAAAATTTTTATGCTCCTGTCCTGTTCAAAAGGATCGAGCAATTCATGGTTTTTGGGAAATTCGTTCCAAACCATAATCCTGGGTTCTTCATCAAAAAACGAATACAATCCCTGGTAATAAACCGAATCCCCTTCTGCAATGCAATGCCACAATACATTATTGAAAATTGTGGGCGATGTCATATATCGCTTATATTCAAATTGTTGCTCCGCAAGGGATTTTTCAAAGACTCTATCAACCTGCCATTTATTGTAAAAAGTAAACAGGAGATAAGCCGTACTAAGGCCAATGCCCAGGTAGTTGAAAAACCGACGCTTGGGGCTGTTTCTCAGCAACATGCTGGTAACGATCACACAGATCAGAAAAGGCAAGGTATAAATCGGATCCACCACCGAGATATTATTGAACGCGACCCGGTAATCGTTAAAAGGCTGGAACAACTGGGTGCCGAACGTGGTACACGAATCCAGCAAAGGGTGTGTAAAAATGGAGAGAAAAAACAACCAGTACCAATCCTTGTAAGTTGCATGGACAGGGCTGGAATTGCTGTTCACATAGAATCTCCAAAATAACAGATATACAATGGCGCCGGCCACCATTGTCCACGTTAATACGCCGTAGTTGACCATGTCAGTTGCCATGAAGGGCACGTAGTTGATCACGCCGATCACGAAAAGCAGCCAGAACAAGCTCGCCCCCGCTTTGTAGGATTTTTTTTTATAAATGCCGCGATTGTACAACCCATGAACCAGCCAGGCAAAGCCGAATGGCGCTACAATGCCAAACAATATGGAATGGGTGATACCTCTGTGAAAAGCCAGTGCTGTGATCTCGTCGGTGAAAAAATTGGCTATCACATCCAGGTCGGGAAGAAAACCACCGAATGCGCCCCAGAGCATAGCCCGGTTGCCGATCTTCTTCCCAAGAACGACCTCTCCACATGCTGCTCCCAAAGTTATTTGCGTCAATGAATCCATGTCGTGCGAACACAAGTGATGATGAAGGGCTTGCTTGTTTAAAAAAAATCGCTTCTCCCTTGTGCTGTGACAAAAATAACAAAAAACCCCTCCCGACAGCGCGGAAAGGGTTTTCAATTCTTTGTCAAAATTTATTTGCTCTCAAAAGCAGTATTCATTTTTTTCAATGAGCTGCTCAGCTATCTTGCGACGTTCAGCTTTTACGTTCACCGGCGGATATTTCGTAAAACGTTTCACGCCCATCATCATTATATTCATCAGATCGCCGCTGGCAAAAGATGCGATAGCATCAGTGGCCTCTTTGGTGATACGCGCGTTGGCATCGGTGATCAAAACTTTGAGCATCGCATCATAGATTTCCTGATCTATCGGTTTTTCCATACCAGAGAGCTTTTCGACGCGGAGCAAAGTGGATTCTACCAGGAAAATATCGTTGATGATATTTGCAATGTTCATCATGATCTCCTGCTCGAATTTGAGGTTGATCTTTCCGTCCATTTGCATCTTTGCAGCCGCTCCGGCTACCATCAGCAATACTTTTTTGAAATCTTTCAATGCTTTTTTCTCTGTAGCGTAATCGCCCTCCGGATTGTCGAATCCGGGCATGGAAGCTAGCTCCTGCTGTACAGCCCAGGCTGGACTGGCAATGTCGAGCTTTCCGGCCATAGCCCGTTTAAAGAGCATATCGACAGTGAGCAAACGACAAATTTCATTGGTACCTTCATAAATCCTGGAGATCCTGGCGTCGCGATAAGCCCGCGCTGCCGTGCCTTCTTCCGAGAATCCCATTCCTCCATGGATTTGTAAAGTTTCATCGACGATATAATCCAACGCTTCCGAACCAACAACTTTCAGGATGGCACATTCGATGGCGTATTCTTCGGCAGCCTTCAGTTTGGCAAGGGCGTAATCAAGCCCTTCGGCACGCAACTGATTGACTTTATCCTGCATAAAATCCGAGACCCTGTACTGTGCGCTTTCCACTGTAAAACAACGGATTGCCTGCTCCGCGAGTTTGTATTGGATGGCGCCAAATCCTGAGATTGGCTGTTTGAACTGGATGCGCTCATTGGCGTATTGCACCGCAGAGGTTACGCTCTTTTTAGCGCCGCCATTGCTCAACACACATAATTTAAACCGGCCAATATTCAACACATTGAAAGCAATCTGATGCCCCTTGCCGATTTCCCCCAGTACGTTTTCAGTCGGCACTTTTGCATTTTCAAAAAATACCTGGCGGGTGGAAGAGCCTTTGATACCCAGTTTCTTCTCCTCTGCTCCAAGTGACAATCCTGGTGTATTTTTATCAATGATGAATCCCGTAAACTTATCTCCGTCGATCTGGGCAAATACAATAAAAACATCCGCAAACCCGGCGTTTGTGATCCACATTTTTTGTCCGTTGATCACGTAGTGCTTTCCGTCTTCCGAGAGGTCTGCCCGCGTTTTTGCCGACAAGGCATCCGAACCGGAACCAGGTTCGGTGAGACAATAAGATGCTTTGAGTTGGCCGGAAATCAGGCCCGGAAGATATTTCTGTTTTTGCGCTTCCGTTCCGAAGTAAAGGATAGGCAGCATTCCAATGCCGGTGTGCGCTGCAAAGGTTGTTGAAAATGAACCGGAAGGCCCCATGGCATCACAAATGAAAGTATTGGTGTTAGTATCGAGTTCCATCCCGCCGTATTCCTGCGGCATGTGCGTTCCCAGCAGTCCAAGCTCAGCGGCTTTTTCCAGCATATTCGGAACAATATCGCCTTCCTGCTTTTCCATCTTTTCCATGTTTGGAAGCAGCTCGGTTTTGATGAAGTCCAGACACATTTGTTGTATCATCCTCTGTTCCTCGTTGATCTCTTCGGGAATAAACGTGTCTTTGATTGTAGATTCTTTGATGATAAACTCCCCTCCTTTGAGGACATCCTGATTCAGAAAACTAGCCGGGTTCTTTGTCATTTTATTTCGGATTTTTAATTGAAATTTTACACTCAGCGAATTTTCGCTAAATATAATTATTTAACATTATGATGCAAACAATTGTTGCTGATTATCGGCGAACTTTCGCAAAACATTGAAATTTCGTCAACTTGGAAATGTATTATGGTTAGCAGTCAGGTTGGAAACGCAGGTAATTTTTTAACCAATCAATAGCTATGCCAGCAGCAATCTTAGCATACTAC
>CAZKDA010000197.1:0-9280 GCA_964551455.1 uncultured Saprospiraceae bacterium | reverse complement strand
GTCAAGATGATTTTTTTGGTTTGGTGTCGTCTTTTAAGCTGCCGCATAACATTTGTCTATCCGCCAATCCTGCATTGAGTGTCGTATATTTCTTCTATGTATGCCGGCTAATTTCGATATTTTTCCCACTTCCAACAAACTTTCCCCAACATTTTGACACTGGACAATCAAGAAAATCCAACCGCTTTTTAAGCTCCTTCCCGCTCACACCAACTCGGATTTTGCCATCAAAATAAACAAAAACCACAAAATGGTATGTGTCAGCCGATTGACAATGGCAATTGTAAAAAGGAGGAAATAAGTGATTGAAAATAACTACTTTTGCAGGCGCCCGCTCAAACTTAAACCAAGTTTTTAAATACCCGAAATCAAGTTTTTCAAACCGTATTTTGATTATAAAACAACTTTACATTTTTTGATGATTATGAAAAATATCGCTGTTACGCTGATAGTGTTTTTGTACGCCTCGTGTTCGTTTTCCCAATTGAACATGGTTTACAAATCGCACGTGGAATACAACGAATCCCTGAACGACGTCTGGGGATACGCCGCTCCCGACAACCGTGAATATGCAATTGTAGGCCTTCGGGGCGGGGTGTCGATCGTCGATGTCACTGACGCGGAAAACCCCGTGATCAAGGGTTATGCCGATGGCCCGAATTCCACATGGAGAGATATAAAAACCTGGGGAGAATATGCTTACGTGACCAACGAAACCGGAGGCGGCCTGCTGGTGATCGACCTTTCCAATTTGCCGGCAGACCTCACAGAAAACGATTATTTTTACTGGGAACCCAATATCCCCGAATTGAGCGGAACGCTTTCCGCTGCACACAATATTTACATCGATGAATTTGGTTTTGCAATACTCTCTGGCGCAAACCTCAACGAAGGTGGCCTGATCTTCATCGACGTAACCGATCCCGGCAATCCGCAATACGCAGGAGCCGGCGCAGCGGTTTATTCGCATGACGTGTATGCCCGCGACAATGTGGCTTACTCCTCAGAAATCTACCTTGGTCATTTCGCCATGTACGATATTTCCGACAAATCAAACATCAGCCTGATTGCTACGCAAAATACTGCTTCCAACTGGACGCACAACGCCTGGCTTAACGATGTAGGTAACATCCTTTTTACCACCGATGAAAGACCAAATGCCCCTATCGGCGCTTACGACATTTCCGATCCCGGAAATATCGAAACCCTCGATCAATTCAGGCCCCTGGAGACGCTCGGAGAAGGCGTGATCCCGCACAACGTCCATGTCTGGAATGACTGGCTCATTATTTCGTATTATATCGACGGTTGTATCATCGTGGATGGCTCGCGCCCGGAAAACCTGATCGAGGTAGGCAATTTCGATACTTACATTGATTCAAATACCGGCTTCAGAGGGGCCTGGGGCGCTTACCCTTTTCTTCCTTCCCAAACCGTTCTGGTATCCGATATCGACAATGGCCTGTATATCCTGGAGCCAAACTACGTCCGCGCCTGCTGGCTGGAAGGCAATGTGACCGACGCCGAGAGCGACGATCCCATTCTCAATGTCCAGATAGAGATCAATTCATCACAACTGAACGGCGCCAACACAAATGCCCAGGGGAATTATGCTACGGGACAAGCTATTGCAGGTACTTTTGAAGTTACCTTTCAACATCCTGCTTATGAAACGTTGGTGGCCGATGCAACTTTGGAAAATGGCGAAGTCACTATTCTCAACGTGCAAATGACCAAACTGCCCAACCAGCCTGTGAGCGGCTCCGTAGTTTCTGAAAATGACGGATCGCCGGTTCCTTTTGCGCCG
Organism: uncultured Saprospiraceae bacterium; assembly: GCA_964551455.1. Lineage (GTDB taxonomy): Bacteria > Bacteroidota > Bacteroidia > Chitinophagales > Saprospiraceae > JAHDHW01. Next base: position 7,473 of record CAZKDA010000197.1, on the reverse strand, counting down.
GTTCACTTCATTGGTGAAATCCTGGAATACCACACCGAAACGGACGCCAATGGCGATTTTTCACTCCAAAGCGTACTCGAAGATGATTACATTATCTACGCCGGCGCATGGGGTTTTGTCAATGATAGTATCATTTCTACCATCGAAGGCAGCCCGGCCAATTTGACCATAGAACTCAAAGAAGGCTATGCCGACGATTTTATCCTCGATCTGGGCTGGACGATAACCTCTACCGCTAACACTGGTATTTGGGAAAGAGTCAAACCAAAAGCGTTTTTTTATAATAATGCTCCGGCAACACCCGGCGCAGACCTTCCCGACGATGTCGGATTCAAATGTTACGTGACCGGAAACAGTGGAACCGTCGTCACCGAAGATGACGTGGACAATGGCTTTACACTGCTGACTTCTCCGCCAATGGACCTCACGGATTACATTGCTCCGGTTGTGCGGTACAGCGCCTGGTTTTTTAATGATGGCAACGGTACGCCGAACGATGCTTTGCAAATCCGTGTAAACAACGGAATCACCGAAGTTGTGCTGGAAACGATCACGCAGTCGGTCGGCCAGTGGAACACCCCAAGCGAGATTGCGCTGAATGAATTCATCGACATCACCGGAAACATGACCATCAGCTTTTACACCTCCGATCAGGTTAACGACAGCGAAGGGCACATCGTAGAGGCCGCAATCGACGGATTTTCGGTTTATGATGCAAGCCCTGTAAGCCTTTCGGATTTTTCCGATGATCTGAGTTTGTTAGCTTTTCCAAATCCTTTTGAAAATGAATTTTCAATCATTTACAGCTTAAATGAATTTGATACAAATGCCACTTTTTTAAAAATATACACTGCGATCGGGCAGCAGATCAAATCCATTAAAATTGAAAAAGCAAAAGGTTTGCTGAATATCAACGACCTGCCTTCCACGGGTATGTATTTCCTACAGATCGAAACCAGAGGAAAGCGTAGCATGGTAGTGAAAGTGGTGAGGATGTGAAGATGTTGAATTGGAAAGTTGGGGAGGCGGGAGACGGGAAAACCGGAGACCTGACACCCGACACCTGATACCTGATACCGGACACCAATACACCAATAACTTAACAACTCAATCAACTAATAACCCCGATCCCGCTTCATTAGCGGGAGGGCAGGCTCAACAACTACAAAAAATTTAATACGTAGCTGACAAAAGGTGATTTAGCAATGCAAAACAATTGCAAGCTGCTGCCAGATTCATTACTTTTAGCAGTGCTGACTATCAAAAATATTTTAGCCATCTGGCTTCCCAAACTAAAACCTGCTCCGCCATGAAAAAACTAACTTTTACCCTTGCAATCGCTTTTATGATCTCCAGCCTGAATGCCCAATTTGCTCCCGAAGGCGCTACCTGGCATTATGGTGAAGGATTCGCATTTTCGGGAAATATCGATTACATGAAGTTTGTGGCGGAAGGGGATACCATCATCGAGGGCGTAACCTGCCAGAAGATCAGGAAATACGGGCAAGTCGCCTGCCTGGGCAGGCCGTCAACGGAGTTTACTTACGAATCGGAGGGGATCGTTTATTATTACAACCCTCATCACAGCGAATTTGAAATCTTGTACGATTTTACGGCTGAACCTGGAGATACCTGGACCATGTTCACTTACGAACCTGGTGATACTTCAGAAAACGAAGTAACCGTACATATCGACTCTGTAGATACTGTAATCTTAAATGGGGTGGAATTAAAGAGAATGTATGCTTTGTACCAATATGATTTTCCGGCATGGCCTGGCGGACCGAATCACTGGCGTACAGAAGTATTGATTGAAAGGCTGGGTAATATTGGCTACATGTTCAACTTACACAATCAAACGCTTTTTGTTTGTGATGGCAACTACAGTACGGGCTTGAGGTGTTATGAAGATGAGGATTTTGGATTGTATGAAACTGGAAATGCAGATTCCTGTGAATATGTTTTCATCTGGACCAGCGTTTCCGAAGTTGATAAAAACAATCTGATCTCAATATACCCCAACCCGGTATCGCAAACCCTCTTCATCGATGCCGCACCGGAAGTTGCACCAGCGACGTATATCCTGAGCGACATAACCGGAAGAACAATCCAAAAAGGCACTTTGAACAACAATGAAATCGAACTCGGAACCATACCCGAAGGAATTTACCTGCTGCAATTTTATGCTGCTGACCATACATTGCTGGTCACAAAGAAAATGGTGAAAAACTGAGCTTCAGCACAGTATTCTCTTTTAAATCTTTGCCGCTATATTTTGCCGCAAAAATGACATAAGATTTATTCATGGTCGGGGTATGTCAATTTCCACCGATGGTTTTGCGTGGTTCATCAATTATTTGGATAAGTTTGTATTATAAAGAATACCAGAAAGGCTTCAATCGGTATTTTTGCCACCAAACCTTCTGAATCATTTCAACTGATCATTTTTTTTAAAACGACTAAACTTCCGTCCTGTCACAATGGGAATGGGATGCATTATTATGATAGCTCCATGCCGCGTGATCCCAATTTGTCAGAATTAAAACTAAAAAAACATTTTAAACTCATGAAAAAAATTATTTCTACGCTACTGTTTTTTGCTTGTGCACTTTCATGTTTTGCTCAGACTGATCCGCTCAATGTCACTTACAAAGGGAATGTCACTTACGACGAAGGCGTGACCGATGTCTGGGGTTATGTAGCTCCCGGAGGTACCGAGTATGCATTGGTTGGGGCTGTTGGCGGCGTTTCGATCGTCGATGTTTCTGATCCCGAAAACCCGGTGGAAGTGTTTTATGTAGAAGGTGTCGAATCCGGTTGGAGAGATATCAAAACCTGGGGAGACTATGCCTATGTTACCAATGAAACGGCAAATGGACTGATGGTCATTGATCTGTCCGACCTCCCCAATTCGATCAATTCATTCAACTGGACGCCAAATATCCCGGGGTTGGGCGTGTTGAGTACCTGCCACAATATTTACATCGATGAATTCGGCTATGCTTATCTCGCGGGTTGTAATCTCAATGTCGGCGGGGTGATCTTTGTCGATGTTTTCTCAACTCCCGGAACGCCGGTGTACGCAGGAAACGGCCCGGCTATTTATTCTCACGATGTGTATGCAAGAAACAACAAAATGTATAGCTCCGAGATTTACGCCGGTCATTTTGCCATTTACGATGTGAGTGATAAGGCTAACCCCCAATTGCTCGGCACACAAAACACCCTTTATAATTTTACACATAATACCTGGCTCTCAGACGATGGCACCATTTTGTACACCACTGACGAGCTTGCCGGAGCCACTATCGGTTCTTTTGATGTTTCCGATCCTTCCGACATTCAGCCGCTTGACAATTTCAGGCCTTACGAAACCCTCGGTGACGGCGTAACCCCGCACAATGTCCATGTCTGGGAGGATTGGCTGATTATTTCTTATTACTCGGACGGTTGTATAATTGTCGATGGATCGAGACCTGAAAACCTAGTGGAAGTTGGCAATTTCGATACATACATTCCGACATCTACAGGTTTCGTAGGTGCTTGGGGAGCATATCCTTTTTTGCCATCCGGGCTAATTCTGATCTCTGACATGGGCAACGGTTTGTATGTTTTGGAACCTAATTATGTGAATGCCTGCTGGCTGGAAGGACAGATCACCGATGCCCAAACCAGCTCGCCGCTCAATGATGCTTCTGTAGAGATCTTAACTACGAATGTATATGAGCTTTCCGAGCCAAACGGCTTTTACAAGACCGGTTTTGCCGTAGCAGGGATATATGATGTTTTGGTGAAAAAACCAGGCTACCATCCCACAACTGTTCAAGCGGAGCTGGAAAACGGCGAAGTGACCATCCTCAATGTAGAACTGGTGCCCCTCGTGCCATTTGCAGTAAGCGGTCAGGTCATAGAAGAAGGCGGAGGTATTCCGGTGGCTAATGCGAAGGTCAGTATCATTAATGATGATTTCATTTATGCTGTTGAAACCGATGGAGATGGAAATTTCACAATAGCCACCTTTTTTGAAGGCGATTACGAGATTTTCGCTGGAAAATGGGGGTATAAAACCACAGGGATCACTTCTCAAACCATTGATGAAAACAATCCTTCTTTCACGCTGGTGATTAGTCCCGGATATGAAGATATTTTTTCACTGGACCTGGGTTGGACGATCGAGCATAACGCTTTATCTGGAATATGGGACAGAGCGGAGCCTATCGGTGTTTTTCTGGCTGGCCCGAACATTTATATCACCCCTCCGCAAGATGTCATGCAGGATATTGGCAACCATTGTTATGTAACCGGCAATACCAGTGATTTGCAATCGGGATTGCTCGCTGTCGGGGATACCAAACTCATATCTCCAGAGTTCGATCTCACAGGTTATGAAGAACCGTATATGAGTTATTACACATGGTTTCTGAATGTCAATCCAAACAATGGAAATCCCGGCAACAATGACTTGTATGTTAAACTGGACAACGGGATGGAAACAGTGTATGTGGATACTATCGGCTTTGACATGTTCGCAGAGATCACATGGGAATATACACAGATCAACATTGCTGAGTTTATCGAGCCTACCAGCACCATGACAGTTTCATTCGAAGCGAGCACTCCGCTTGATTTCAGCGAAGTATCAGAAATCGGTGTAGATTTTTTCCAGGTCTGGGACGATGCTTCTACAGGCGTTGTTCAATTGACCGATAACACGAAAATCATCGTCAACCCCAATCCCTCGAGTCTGAATTTTGTAGTGAATTACGATTTAGAAAGCCAGCCCGATTATTCAAGGCTGTTGATCTACAATACTTTGGGGCAGTTGGTGGAATCAAAACTCTTGACTGAAAAAACGGGTCAGGTCACTATCGGCGAAACTCTGCAAAACGGAATCTATTTCGCCCACATCAAAAACGGGAACTCCGTCAGCCGTGTTTTGAAATTGATTAAACAATAATTTTTATAATCACGCAAAGCCTAGAAGTTGCAAAAAAAACTTTGCGACTTTGCGGCTTTGCGTGATCCTTCATTCCTCACCATAGATCAAAACCGCTCTTTCCCCCGGTTTCACAAATCCGCGATACATACCCGACGTATTGAAAGGCATAGCGATATTGCCGAATTTATCCACTCCGATCAGGCCGCCATCGCCACCGGCTGCTTTCAATTTTTCGAGGATCACAAAATCTGCCGCCGATTGAAAATCAATTGCTTTGTATTCCATCATCGCGGATACATCGTGCGCAACGGCGTATCGGATGAAAAACTCCCCGTGGCCGGTGCAGGAGACCGCACAGGTGTTGTTGTCGGAATAGGTACCGGCGCCGATGACCGGGCTGTCGCCGATCCGGTTGTATTTTTTGTTGGTCATCCCACCGGTTGAAGTTCCGGCAGCGAGGTTGCCCTGTTTGTCTAATGCCGCAGCGCCTACGGTTCCGAATTTGTGATCTGTAGTTTGGTTGATCTCAAGGTATCCTTTGGTTTTGGCCTTCATACGCTGGAGGGATTCCCAGCGATCCTGCGTGAAGAAATATTCGGGATCGACGATCTCCAGACCCTGCTCCGCCGCAAATTCTTCGGCGCCTTTTCCTGTCAGCAATACGTGATCGGATTTTTCCATCACGGCTCTTGCGGCGATGATCGGGTTTTTTACATTCGTCACTCCGCCGACCGCGCCTGCGTTTTTGTTACGTCCGTCCATGATCGAAGCATCCAGTTCGTTTTTTCCTTCGTGTGTAAACACCGCTCCTTTTCCGGCATTGAAATGCGGGGAATTTTCCATGACCAAGATGGCCGCTTCTACAGCGTCCAGGCTGGAGCCGCCGTTTTTCAGGATAGCTTCTCCGGCGCTTAATGCTTCGTTCAACGCTTCGCGGATGGCGGCTTCGCGTTCCGGAGTCATATTTTCTTTGGTGATGGTACCGGCGCCACCGTGGATCGCAAGGGCGTATTCGGCTTTTTCAGGGGTGTTCTTTTGTGCGGATTCGGCGGTTTGATCGCTCACCTGTTGGCAGGAAAGGATCGAAAAAACGCAGATCAGGGTAAGTGTTTTGTACATCATGAGCTGTGTGTTTTTTTATAAAAATAAGCCAATCTGTTTGGTAATTACAAAAAATCGTCTTTACGATTCCGGTCAGGGTAATTGCATGGAGGCCTTGTGCGACTCCGATGGAGTCGAAAGTTATTCCGTTTAAAATTAGCTACCATAATTTGACCACGCTGTGGTCATATACTTATCAGCGCAAGGAGTTGGCAATTGCAAGTTCGAATTACAATCCCGAATGGACATATTTTAACTGTTGAACACAACGGGACCAGAAATTAGTCAGGATTTGGTTTCGGTTACATCAAGATCGGATCGTCATACTGCTAAATAGTCTTTTATCTGTTGACCACAGCGTGGTCATAGTACGTTAGACAAACCATCATTAAAATCACCCGACTCCATCGGAGTCGCACAAAATTTCCCCCGCAGCAATTTCGCCGGTTCGGATTATAAGCCCAAACACGGCCCAACCGCTTTGTGCAACCAATGCCCCCGAAAGCGCGTAAATCCTTCAAAGCTGAAAATTATGAAAATACTCATCATCGGCGGCGGCAATATGGGCTTGACTTATGCGCAAAGCTTTTTGCGTTCGCACATCACCAGCGAACAGGATATGATGATCCTGGAAAAATCGCCCGTAAAGGCAGAAGAGTTGGCTCGAAAAAATATCGGCACCGTTTACGGGACCCCGGAAAACTGCCTTCGCAAGGCCGATCTCGTCATCTTTGCCGTAAAACCACAGGATAGCGAATCGCTATTCGAGACTATCCGTCCGCATGTAGATCCTCAGCAGGTATTTCTATCCATCATGGCCGGTGTAAGGATTCAGACCATTAAGGATGCCCTGGAAACGCCAAAGATCATTCGCGCCATGCCCAACCTGCCAGCCCAGATCGGCATGGGAATGACCGTTTTCACCTCATCGGAAGAAGTGACGCGCATCGAGCTGGTCATGGTGCAAAATCTTATCAATACCACCGGCAAAACCATTTATGTGGAGAACGAACGATTTATCGATGCGGCCACAGCCATTTCGGGTAGCGGTCCGGCCTATGTTTATTATTTTATGAATGCCTTGATCCAGGCGGCGCAGGATATGGGCTTTACGACCTCCGAAGCCGAAATGCTCGTGAGCCAGACCTTCAAAGGCGCTGTCGATCTGTACGGCAAATCCGATTTTTCCTGCAAAGAGTGGATTGAAAAAGTGTCATCGAAGGGTGGCACCACCGAAGCAGCCATGCAATCGTTTTTGGGAAGCAGTGTCCACAAAGATATCGTTGATGGCGCAAATGCCGCGCTCCAACGCGCCCTGGATTTGGGAGCCTCTGTCCCCATTCCCCTGGAAAATAAAAAATGACCCGCCTTTAATATTTTGGGGACTTCTAAAAATTCAAAAATCTTAACCGCAAAGATCGCGAAGGTTTTTC
>CAZKDA010000196.1:2781-9302 GCA_964551455.1 uncultured Saprospiraceae bacterium | reverse complement strand
TGGATATTGCAATGATCCCGGATTCTTTGTATTACGAAAACCTCCAGGTGGAAGTCGAACACTTGAAATCCGGAAAGATTTACACTTTGACAAGGGTAGATGGCAACCTCGAAGGTTTTGAAAAAGAAGGTGGAATTTTTTCAGATGCTCCAAACTATTTGTACAAATTCAAGCTGGACAATAATGAAAAACTCGTAGGTGGCGATACCTACCGCCTGACGATCAATCGCGGAGACAACAAGCCGGAAGTAACGGCGGAGGATGTGATCGTGAGTGATTTGAACATCATTTCTCCATTCGAAGGCTCAAACCTTAGAATAATTAATCGCGATTTTACGATACAATGGCGTTCTGAAGACGACGCCAGGTTGTTTGATCTCAAAATGCGTTTCAACTATCAGGAAAATTCTTTGCATCCCGATTCGCTGAATATTTTTACGGATAAAACGCTCGTCTGGACAATTGCTAAAAACATCGCCCGCCCCGGTGGGAATTCATTACAGACTAAGTTTGATTTTCCCGGCCAAGGGCTTTACAGTTTCCTTGATGCAGAGCTTCAAGCTCACCCACTACTGAGAAGGTTTTTTACTTCCATCGAATTTGAGGTTATTGCCGGAGGGAAAGAAATCTTTGAATACATTAATATTGGCCAAGCCAACACCGGGATCACCAGTTCGCAGGTCATCCCGACTTACACCAACCTCTCCGAAGGATTCGGTGTTTTTTCGAGTATCAACAATGTGGTTTCCGCACCTTTCTTTTCGCTCCATCCGGAGATGCGGGATTCACTGGAATTTGGAGTTCAAACCGCCGATCTCAATTTTCAGCTTTGAGGAGAATTAGTTCAAAGTTTCTAGCAGCCCCGACTGGCCCCGACCTTTCGGGGCTGGTCGGGGTTTCTAGTTTCTAGTTTGGACCGAACCACAAACTACAAACCATGATCTATGAACCAAGCTTTTGCTTAAGTTTACAAGTTCTGTCAGTTCTGACTAACCCTGGGCATCCCTGCCTATTTGTCATTAAAAAAATCTGAAATCCTGCCATACCATTCGATAATTCACGCAAAAAGTCAGTTTTGGCCTGGTGGCATATCTATTGATCTTCCCTAAATGACATAAAACAAGACTATGTTTTTAAAATTCTGAAATACTAAAAAAAGAAAAAATGGGAAAAATTATAGGAATAGATCTAGGTACAACCAACTCCTGCGTTGCAGTGATGGAGGGAAATGAACCAGTGGTGATCCCCAACGATGAAGGAAGAAGGACCACTCCATCCGTTGTGGCATTTATGGACAATGGCGAACGCAAGATCGGAGACCCGGCAAAACGCCAGGCGATCACCAACCCCACGCGTACCATATCTTCCATCAAAAGATTTATGGGAACCCGCTTTAAGGAATCGAGCAAAGATGCCTCACATCATGCTTATAAAGTGGTCAAGGGAGAAAACGAAACTGTTCGTGTTGAAATCGACGGACGATTGTACACACCACAGGAAATTTCTGCCATGATCCTGCAAAAAATGAAAAAAACCGCAGAAGATTTTCTGGGAAGTGAAGTGAAAGAAGCGGTCATTACGGTGCCGGCTTATTTCAACGATTCCCAGCGCCAGGCTACAAAAGAAGCAGGTGAGATCGCAGGCCTGGATGTAAAAAGGATCATCAATGAGCCTACGGCAGCCGCACTCGCTTATGGCCTTGACAAAAGAAATAAGGAAATGACCATCGCCGTATATGACCTCGGTGGCGGTACTTTTGATATTTCCATCCTCGAACTCGGCGACGGAGTATTTGAAGTAAAATCAACCAACGGAGATACACATCTCGGTGGTGACGACTTCGACCAGGTAATTATCAACTGGCTTGCAGATTCTTTTAAAACACAGGAAAATATTGATCTTCGCAAAGACCCGATGGCACTCCAACGATTGAAAGATGCTGCGGAAAAAGCGAAGATCGAATTGTCATCTTCTACCGAAACCGAGATCAATCTTCCATACATCACCGCAATTGACGGCGTACCGAAACACCTCGTTTTGAAACTTTCAAGGGCTAAATTCGAGCAATTGTCCGATAGCCTTGTAAACCGCACGCTTAAACCTTGCGAACTCGCGCTCAAAGACGCAGGAATGAGCAAAGACGACATCGATGAGATCATCCTTGTTGGTGGCTCCACACGTATCCCGAGGATACAGCAGGCAGTTGAGGATTTCTTTGGCAAAAAACCTAACAAAGGTGTGAACCCCGATGAAGTGGTGGCGATTGGCGCAAGCATCCAGGGTGGTGTACTCAGTGGCGATGTTCAGGATGTGTTGTTGCTCGATGTAACTCCATTGTCAATGGGTATCGAAACGATGGGCAATATGTACGATGTAGTGATAGAAGCCAACTCTACCATCCCGACTAAAAAATCCAAAATATACTCAACCGCTGCCGATAACCAGCCTAGTGTCGAGATCCACATTTTGCAGGGAGAACGACCAATGGCAAGAGACAACCGGACGGTTGGACGATTTATCCTGGATGGCATTCCGCCGGCGCCACGAGGCATCCCTCAAATCGAAGTGACTTTCGACATGGACGCCAACGGTATCCTGAACGTGTCTGCAAAAGACAAAGGCACCGGAAAAGAACAAAAGATCCGTATCGAAGCTTCCACCGGTTTGTCAAAAGAAGAGATCGCTGCCATGAAGGCCGAAGCCGAAGCGCATGCCGATGAAGACCGCAAAACACGTGAAAAAGCTGAAAAGCTCAACACTGCGGACTCTTTGGTCTTCCAGACCGAGAAACAACTCAAAGAGTACGGTGATAAAATACCTGCCGAAAAGAAAGCAGTTATAGAATCCGCGTTGACCGAATTGAAAGATGCTCATAAATCTCAGGACATCGACCAAATCGATGCGGCTACCCAGAAAATGAACGAGGCCTGGCAGGCTGCCAGCCAGGAGATGTACCAGGCTACTCAGGAGGGAACAGCTTCCAATGGCGACCAAACTCAAGATGATGGCGGTAGCTCACAGACGAATGCCGATGATGTCACCGACGTAGAGTTTGAAGAAGTGGACGATAAAAAATAATCGTCGTTTAACTATAAAAACAAAACCCCTTCGGCATATGCCGAAGGGGTTTTGTTTTTATAGTTCTTGGTTTGTGGTTCAAAGTTCAAGGTTTGTAGTTTCAAAAAAACCAAGAACTACAAACTACAAACCACGAACTACCCCAGAAAAGCTACAAACTCAGCCGCAGTTTTACAATTCAAACATTGGGCAGCGGTCAACCCGCCTTTTCTTGCAGCAAGCGTTCCAAAATGAATATCGCTGATCCCGCCGAGGCTGTGAGCATCGGGATTGATGGCGATCATCACTCCTTTTTCGAGGGCATAAGGGATCCATGACCAATCTAAATCGAGCCGGTAGGGATTTGCGTTCAACTCAATAACAACTCCGTTGGCGGCGCAGGCATCGATCACTTTTTTGTGGTCGATCGGGTAGCCTTCACGCGAGAGCAGCAGCCTTCCCGTGGGGTGGCCGAGGATCGTGGTAAATGGATTTTCTATCGCTTTGATCAGTCTGTTTGTAGCTTTGGTTTCATCCATTTTGAGGTTGGAATGCACCGAAGCAATGATGAAATCAAAGCGTTTTAAAATATCATTTTCATAATCGAGCGAACCATCATTCAAAATATCCGATTCGATCCCCTTGAAAATGCGGAACGGCGATAGCTCAATATTCAACTGATCGATCTCCTCCATTTGCTGCAACACGCGGTCTTCTTTCAAACCATTTGCATAAAAAGCCGCTTTGGAATGATCCGTAATACCTAGATATTCATAGCCCGCATCGCGGCAATACGCGGCCATTTCGCGCAAGCTGTTAATCCCATCGCTGTACGTGGAATGCGCGTGGATCACACCTTTGATCTGCGATTCTTCGATCAGTGCAGGTTGTTTTTTTCCGATCAGATCGGTTCGGTCGCGGAGTTCGGGTTCGATAAATTCCATTCCGGCCTTTTCGAAGATCATTTTTTCATCGGCCATATTCCTGAAATCCTTACCGTCTGTTTTTTTCAAAAATGCTTCAATAAAATCCTGACTCCCCGTATATCGGAACAACTTGGAACCCAACTCCTCCGGCTCACATCGAAATATCTTCACGGGAATGTTGTTTTCCAGCCGACACGAATATGCCGCATCGTCTTCCGATTCGACAATCAGCCCTACAGAGGTCAGCGCTGCTTTCAGGTCTTTTGTAGTGGCGATCAGCAACTCAATTTTTTGAACAACGGGCAATCGTCGGCGCATCTCACCTACCAAACTGACAGCAATGCCCGGAAGCTGTTCAATTAGCTGTTTTGCCAAAGCATTAGCCGAATCTTCGAGGCTGGCGTAGTGAAATTTGTCTTTTGACCGGAGGAAATATTCCAGCTTTAGTTTCAGGTCTTGCTGTGTTTTCTGTCCAAAGCCGCTTAGTTCGATCAGCCGGTTTTCATTGCAGGCGTAGAGCAATTCACCGATGCTTTCCGCGCCAAGCTCTTTCCAGATGGTTCGCACTTTCTTTGGGCCGAAGCCATTGATCGCCAGCATTTCACGAACGCCGGGCGGCGTAATGTCGCTGTATTTTTTGTAAGTATTCAACTCGCCCGTTTCAATCAGTTCGCGGATTTTTTCGCCGATGGCCTTTCCAACGCCTTTGATCGCGCCAATCTCTTCGTCGGTCATTTCAGACAGAGGTTCGCTGATCTTCCTGAGTTGTAAATAAGCGTTGGCGTAAGAGCGGATCTTGAAGGGATTTTCGTCGTGCAATTCCATGATCTTTGCCAGATCGTTGAATCGCCGGGCTATTTCTTTGTTGGTCATTGGATGCAGTTTTATACTTTGGCCAAAGTTAAGCAGCCGGGTTGAAAATCCCCTTTGAATTGTGGTCTATATTTTATGCCACGAAGACACGAAGGCATCCCGCTGAACTAGCGGGATGCCGCAATGCCTGCCACGCACTGCGTGGGCGGTAAAGTGTTTTGGAAGCACATCGTTTTTGTGCCAGCACATCTAGTGTCTAAAGTCTGAAGTCCCGACTGTGTCGTCCCGCTTTTTCTCCAAAAAGCGGGATTCGATCTAAAATCTGGCTTCCAGTTTTTCAGAAATAAAAAGGCAGGAAAGGATCAATGAAAAGGCATACACAAAATCTTCAACGGGAATGGTAAAAACGCGGATTCCCAGGTTTTCGTCGTCGTTGTACCAAACTACTTCATTTTCAATAAAACTGCCCGTCAAAATTCCATTGACCAACAGAAAGGGGATCAGCATAACCAGGAAAGTTGTAAAATATTGTTGCAACAACTTGCGGTGAAAAAAGTTAGCGATAAGCAACCAGGCTGCCCCAAGCAGGAAATTGACAGAAGTATAAGATTTTCCGATATTCAAAATACTAATAACAACAAGGGCAAAAGCCAGCGCAAGAGCCAGCCAGTGGGTCAGTTGTTCTCCAGCTTTCATGTTCGGAAAATAATGGAGCAGCGCATAATGTGTAAAAACACAGGCGTAGGGAATACACACAAAAAACAGCCATTCTTCTATTGGAAGCTGCAAAATTTCAAGCCCGGAGTGATAAGTTTCGTTGAAACCCCAGACGCCGTTTTTTGTAAAAACCACATCCCAGGCGATGAAATAAATTGCGGTGAGGATGATAGCCGGAAAAATGAAAATCCATTTTCTGTAAAGCCGCAGTTTTGGATGGAAACTGTACAAAAACGGGATCGAAACAGAACCCAGGTTGAGCAACAGGTATAATGACATTTACTCCGTTTTGAGTTCTTGTTTCAGGTATTTGAGCGGAAACAGCAGCATGCCAAAACATTCCCCGTCTTCTTTGGTGATGTGCTTGTGGTGCATTTTATGCGCCCGCCGTGCGGCCTTTAGGTAAGCGTTGTTCGAATTTCTGAAGAGCTTTAACCGCTGGTGGATGAATATATCGTGAACCAGGAAATAGGCCAGGCCATAAGCCGTAATGCCGATGCCTGCCGGCAACAAAAGACTGAATCCAAACACAGTTCCCAGCAGGATGAATATGATGCCCGGAATGGCAAAAATGATGAAAAATGCGTCATTCCTTTCAAAAAATGATCTTCGCTGTTCCGGAGTTTTTACATGGTGATCTTTGTGCAATGTCCACAAAAAACCGTGCATGATATATTTGTGTGTAAACCAGGCCACAAATTCCATAAAAAAAAAGGTTAGGATGATTATTGCAAAAAACATAGGATTGAATTTGACTTTTGAATGCTAAGTTATTGGTAAAATTAAGTAGTTGGGTGTCCCGACTTTGTCGGGATCTACGCTTCGCTGCGATCCGGTTTCCGGTATCAGGTATCAGGTATCGGGTGTCAGGTATCGGGTGTCAGGTATCGGGTATCAGGTATCAGGTATCAGGTATCGGGTTTCCGGTTTCCGGTATCAGGTATCGGGTATCAGGTATCAGGTATCAGGTATCAGGTATCAGGTATCAGGTATCAGGTATCAGGTATC
>CAZKDA010000196.1:0-2681 GCA_964551455.1 uncultured Saprospiraceae bacterium | reverse complement strand
AGGTGTCTAAAGTCTATCGTCTGACCTCTTCCTAAATCAAATTTAGTTTATTGGAAACAAAGGATCGCGCTACGAGCATCATTTTCGAGTGATTCGGAAGACGCACCCTGGATTCTCTAATTGAGTGGATAGGCGTCTTTTTCAATTTTTTCAACAGGCTGCGGTAAAAAACATAAGCTGTGTAAACGCCCATCCGCGATTCCTTTGGTAGTTGCAAAATGCCTTTGTAGGCAACCTGAAAATCTGCTTCGATCTCTTTGACGATCCGTTCCAGATCACTTTGGTCGAAACTGTTGAAATCTACTCCCGGAAAATAACTGCGGTTCAGGTCTTCTATATCATTTTTCAAATCTCTCAGAAAATTGACCTTTTGGAATGCAGAACCCAGCCGCATGGCCGCTCCTTTCAGCGCTTGGTATTTTTCATTATCCCCGTTGACAAAAACGCGCAGGCACATCAAACCAACCACATCCGCCGATCCGTAAATATATTGCTCATATTCGCTTTGCAACCGATATTCTTTCTTTTCCAAATCCATGCGCATACTGTTCATAAATGATCGGATCAGTTCGTGATCGATCTGGTATTTGTTGACCGTATTCTGAAACGAATTCAGAATAGGATTCAGGCTGATCCTTTGCCCGATGGCCTCAAAAGTATCTTTTTCAAATTTTTCCAAAAGAAAGGCTTTGGGATAATCGTGAAAGGTATCTACGATCTCGTCGGCAAAACGCACAAAACCATAGATGTTAAAAATATCCTGGCGGATAGGGGGCGCCAGCAATCGCGAAGTAAAATAGAATGAAGTGCTGTAAGTCGAAGTGACTTGTTCACTACACCGGGAGGAAAGAGCGTCAAACAGTGATTTCATGTTTTCTGACTTTGGTGAATTCTTTGATGATGAGATTTGAAGCGATTTTGCCGGAAATGAGCGCCGGCGGCACTCCAGGCCCGGGGACTGTCAGTTGTCCTGTAAAATACAAATTTTTTACTTTATTGCTTTTTATTCCGGGCCTTAAAAATGCGGTTTGCATCAGCGTATTTGCCAGGCCGTAAGCGTTGCCCTTATAAGAATTGTAATCTTTTATAAAATCATTGACACAGTAAGACCTTTTGTAAACGATATGTTTTTTTAGCTCCTGGCCTGTGATATTTTCAAAACGATCCACAATTATATCAAAATATTTTTCGCGGAGCGTGGGATTGTCTTCCAGCCCAGGCGCCAGCGGGATCAGGAAGAACGCGTTTTCGTGTCCTTCAGGCGCCAGCCCTTTCTCTGTAATGCTCGGAAAGTTGGCATAAAAAAGCGGCGCCGAAGGCCATTCGGGATTGTCATAAATTGAAACGGCATGGGCTTCAAAATCCTGATCGAAAAATAAATTATGGTGAGTTACATTTTTGAGTTTTTTGTTGATACCCAAAAAGAACAAAAGTGCCGAGGGTGCAAAAGTTCTGCTGTTCCAGTAAACTTCGGAATAGCTGCGGTGGTTTTCATCGAGCAATTGTTCGGTGTGATGATAATCCGCTCCGCTCAACACAAGACTGGAACTGATCGCCCGATCATTTACAACCAATCCGGCAACCTTACCGTTTTCCACATTTATTTTGTTGATGCTGCTGTTCAGGTGAAATCTTACCCCCAGGCTTTTTGCCAAAGCCACCATCGCTTGTGTTACGGAATACATGCCGCCATCGGGAAACCATGTACCCAGCGCAAAATCGGCATAATTCATAAAATTGTAAAAAGCAGGCGTGTTGGAAGGTTTTGCACCCAAAAACAAAACGGGAAATTCGAGGATCTTTCGCAACTCAGGTGTTTTAAAATCAGCCTTGACTTGTGCGCTAATGGTGGAAAAAAACTGGCCGAGTTTGGAAATGGTCTTTGCGGTAACCAACTCGAATGGAGATATTCCGGGTTTATAAACCAGGTTTTTCATGGCAACCTCGTAATTGAAGGCTGCTTTTTTTAAAAACTTTTCAAGCTTGGCTCCGGCGCCTTTTTCAATTTTTTCAAAAACTTCAATGATCGATTGGGGATTATCGGGAATTTCGATGGAATTGTCTTTTCCGAAAAAAACTTTGTATGCAGGAGATAATTTTTTCAGACTATAAAAATCGGAAACCGATTTGCCGAAGTCGTTGAAAAAGCGTTCAAAAACATCGGGCATCCAATACCAGGAAGGACCAATGTCAAACGTAAAACCGTTTTCCTTCAACTGCCTGGCTCGTCCTCCGGGGGTATCGTTTTTTTCGTAAACATCGACTTCGAGACCTGATTGTGCCAGGTAACATGCTGCTGATAAAGAAGAAAAACCCGAACCGATCACTGAAATTTTCATTGATTTTTGTTTAAGTATCGAAACAAGGTTCTTAAACAAAGGTTCAGGAAAATTTCAAAAATCCAGCCCGGGCTGTTTGATCGCTAATTTGGAAAAACGATCTTAAAAGCAGTGGTCAGGCGGAGACTTCCGCTTCGGTTTTTGTTTTGACTTCGGAATTCGCTGAAAGGTGTTCCCGGTAATTTGCCAGGTCTTTCTTTTCTCTCCAATGATACACAAATACCCCCAAAACCATAATAGCCAGTACAATGAGTGAAATAGCTTTATCCGTCATGCCGAAGAGTGGCCTGTATTCAAAATCTTTCAGTCCGAGCGCTACAAATCCCTTGTTGTATTTTGGCG
>CAZKDA010000195.1:0-9334 GCA_964551455.1 uncultured Saprospiraceae bacterium | reverse complement strand
CACATTTTTTTGGGTTTTGGGTGGGAACATGTCAACCTATTTTATGAGACCGCACGTGAACCATGAACCATGAACCATGAACCATGAACCGTGAACCATGAACCATGAACCATGAACCACTTTTCACACCTTCAACCGTATCCACCTTCTGGATTGTAAATAAGAGATGATAAGGAAGAGCATGAGCATCCAGTAAAAGATCTCGGAAGCCCAGGCCCAGATCAGGCCGCCGGAGGTGAATTCCACAACGACGTAAATATAAACCAAATAGAAAAAAGCGCAGAAAGCCTGGATCTTGAGGCCGTAGAGCGTAGCGCCGGTTCCGGCCAGTCCATTGAAATAAATACCGCCGACAGAAAAAAAACATAAAATCCCCAGCAAAACATAAAACGTCGGCCTGGCGTCGGTGATCAACGACATGTCTTCCGATCCGAGCAAGGGGTACAGAATGAATTCAGGGAAAAGGACAACCGGCAGAGAAATTATCATGGTAGCAAACCAGCACAACTTGGCAGTTTTCCAAATGATCGGCATGACGGCATCCCTGCGGTTGGCGCCGATGAAATTGCTGACCATAGTATTGATGCCCGATGAGAATCCCCAGCAGGGAATGGAAAGTACCAGGTAAACCATCCTCACAAGATTGGTGATCGCGAGTGCGCGGTCGCCAAGGTTTTCAACCAAACCAAAAAAAACAAACCAGCTTCCAAGCCCGACTACCGCTTGTGCAACGATCGGCGATGAAATCTTGGATTGAAGGCGTATCAGTTCAAAATCAATCTTTGGGATTTTAAACAAATGATAGATCCTGGCGTATTTGTCCTGCAAAATATAAATGACAAAAATGATAAAAGCTACTACCTCCGCAATGGTGCTGGCCAGTCCCGCACCGCCGATCCCCATTTCCGGTAAGCCCCAATGGCCAAATATGAGGGCATAATTCAACACAATGTTGACAACGGCTAATACCACCGTATCGAACACGATAAAACTGGTTTTGGCAACTCCTGTGTACAATGCCACAAAAGCCACCCCTACAAAACTGAAAAACACGCCCCACGAGCGATATTCCAGGTATTCCAGGCTTTTGTAAAATATAGGTTCGGAATCGACAAACAGGCTGAAAAAATAATAACAGCCATATTGCATGAATAAAAACATTCCCAGCGCCAAACCCAGCTCAAAGTAGATCATTGCATAAAATGTGCGGCCTACTTCCTGGAAATTGTTTTCACCCATCCTCCGCGCGATCATGATCTGCCCGCCTTTTGAAAAGCCAAACCCGATAGCCGCTACAACGAGGTAAAACACCCCAACAAAACCAATAGCCGCAAAGTCCAGTTCGGATAAATGATACAGAAAAACACTATCGCTCAACGCGATAACATTTTGCACCGCACTCCCCAACATGATCGGCGTCGAGATGGAGAGTATTTGCTTGTATGACGTTTTCAACTGCATCTGCAACAGCAATATTAATTCTAAATGCTGAATCTGCAAAGCATGTCCGGTAATAGTCCCGGTCAAATCGAAAATGCTGCCTGCTACAACCTGGTTTTCATCAGCAAGTCATCCGAAGCGGCGTTACCGAATTGAAAAAATTTGCGCCCGAATTCCCGGAAACCCTCTTGTTAAGTGTCAGGAAGAAAACCTCGTTTTATTATAATAATTGGTTGTAATGCTTATATTTGAATAACTAAAAGAATAGAATGAGCAACTATAAAAAACATACTTTAAAACTTAAGGGCTATCAGACTGAAAATGGCAAAATTCCCTTTAGTTTACTAAAATGTTTGGGCGAACAGTTGACCAGATTAGCTGAATCGACTCTCTTATCTTATATTGAAGGTAGTAGTAGAGTAAAAAGAGGTAAAACCCCGGAATGGCTTTCTAATTCTATTGACTTTAATTTGACCGGAATTCGTGAAGGTTCAACAATATTAGATATAGAAGCTCCTGTTTTAAGTGAAAGTATTGGAAATATACAATTACCTGTATTCCAAGACTTTGAAAGCGCTAAACTTAAAGAAATATCTGCTCTGGACCTTTCCTTTTTTGCCTATGAACAAGCATTAAGTAATCAGGAAGAATCTTTTCTTTTAGACAAAAATCTTTTGAAGGAAATTGCGAAACTTAATAGGGTTTTAGAATCTGATGAAGCTGAAATCGTCTTTGAAAGTAATAACACAAAATTAGAAATAACAAAAGGAACGCTCTCAGAAATCAAAATATTAGAAGAAAAAACTCCTCCTAGCATCAAAGCCAAAATAACCGGAAAATTAGATGTGTTACAGCACTCTAAGTCACAATTAGAACTCGTAACTGATGGAAAAAAGGTAAGAGCAAAACTTTCGGATAGACTAAATTTTGATGACGTTTTTAAACTTTTTGGTGATGACGTTTCAATATCAGGAATTGCAAATTTTAATCCTGCCGGAAAAATTACTTCCTTTGAAATTCATGCAATCAAAAAAGCAGAATCAGAAGATGAATATTTCAGAAATCTTCCTCAGCCGATCTTTAAAGATTTTGATTTAAAAAGGGATGTAGAAGCTAAAGAGTACAGAGGTTCGAATTTGAAAAAAATAATTGGAAAATGGCCGGGAAACGAATCTACAGATGAATTACTAGAACTATTGAAATGAATTACGTTTTAGACACTAATATTCTTATCCATTTATTAACAGGTTCTGAAAAAGGAATTGAAGCACAAAAAAAAACTCAGGCAAATAATCCTTTTCTGATCATTTCTATAGTCACTAAAGCAGAGATAATCTCAATTGCCAAACAAAGAAAATGGAGAAAAAGGAAGTTATCCACTTTAAATGCTTTATTAGATGAATTTTTAATCATTCCAATTGACAATGATGAAATCGTAGAAGTGTATGCAGAAATTGATGCATATAGCCAGGGTAAATTAGAAGGCAAATCGTTAAACCAAAGTTCAAGGAACATGAGTAAAAATGATTTATGGATTGCAGCGACAACTCACCTGACTAAATCGACTTTATTAACTACTGATTATGATTTTGACCATTTAGATCCGGAGTATTTTCCAATTGAAAACTTAAGCTAACCCGATACCTAACAATGAAGACTAAAAATGTCGCCTGCTACAACCTGGTTTTCATCAGCAAGTCATCCGAAGCGGCGTTACCGAATTGAAAAAATTTGCGCCCGAATTCCCGGAAACCCTGCCGTTGATAGAACCTGATCGCTTTCCGGTTTTCATCCCAAACGAGGAGCCACATCCAGTCGAAGCGATTATCGATGGCAAAGTTTTTACAAAATTCCAGCAATTGTACACCGTAGCCCTTGCCCTTGTAATCATCCAGGAAATACAAACGCTCCAGTTCGATCGCTTTTTCCGGTTTAAAATGTCCGGGCGTTCTGTCCCAGCGCAATTTTGCGTAACCCATATCCGCCTGCCCTTTTTTCATGATGAAAAATATTGAAAGGGGGTCTGCAAGCTGTTGAGTTAAAACTTCCGTACTGAAGGCCTCGTCGAGATACAAATTCATGTTCTCATCAGCCGATACTTGTGGATAAGCCTGCAAAAAGCTTCGACGGGCGAGCAGCGCCAAGTCTGTTAAATTTTGTAATTTCGACGAGGCACTTTGCACTTAATTGAAGGAAGGAGTTTCAATTTATAATAATTTTTTATGAACCAAATTACACATGCGTACAGTCACGCTTTTTGAAATTACCCTTGCAACATTTTTCCTGGCTTCCTGTTTGACGGGTTGTAACCTGGAAAATGAACAACAAAACGATCCAAAAATAATGAGTATGAATGAGATAAAAGCCAACGCGCCGATTGCCAAAAAAGTTAAAAAAGAACTGACCATTCACGGAGATACCCGCGTGGATAATTATTTCTGGATGAGATTGTCGGACGAACAGAAACATGCCAAAGACCCCGACCAGCAAACCCGCGACGTCATTGATTTCCTGAACGCAGAAAACGCATACACCGACAAGAAAATGGAACACCTCAAGGATTTTAAAGAGGGATTGTATGAAGAGATCATTGGCAGGATCAAAAAAGACGATTCTTCCGTGCCTTACAAAGACAATGGGTATTTTTATATCACGCGGTATGAAAAAGATATGGAATATCCCATCCACAGCCGCAAGAAAGACAACCTCGAGGCCCCGGAGGAGATCATGCTCGATGTCAACAAACTCGCCGAAGGTTTTGCCTATTTTGCTGCCGTCGGCCTGAATGTAAGCCCGGACAACAAAATGCTGGCCTACGGCGAAGATACCCTCAGCCGCCGCATTTACACCATAAAAATTAAAAACCTCGAAACGGGTGAAATGTATCCCGACGAAATCCCCAATACCACCGGAGGCTCCGTGTGGGCGAACGACAACAAGACTTTGTTTTACACCGTGAAAGACCATGCGCTGCGGTCTTATAAAATCTTCAAACACAAGCTCGGAACCCCGATCTCCGAAGATGTGGAGGTGTTTCACGAAGACGATGAAACTTTCGGTACTTTCGTTTATAAAACAAAATCGGATAAATACATCGTCATCGGTTCCTATCAAACTTTGTCCTCAGAGTACCGTATCCTGGAGGCCGACAATCCCGACGGGGAATTCAGGATTTTCCAGCCTCGTGAAAAAAAACTGGAGTACAGCATCGCTCATTTTGATGATAAATTTTTCATCCGCACAAATCTCGACGCCAAGAACTTCCGCCTGATGGAAACCAGTGCAAAAGCTACCGGCAAAGAAAATTGGAAAGAAGTGATCCCCCACCGCGACGATGTGCTCCTCGAAGGGATGGATATTTTCAAAGATTTTCTCGTGCTTTCCGAAAGGAAAAACGGCATTACGCAGATCAGGGTCAGGCCCTGGAAAGGCGAAGAGCATTACATTGATTTTCACGAAGATGCTTACCTCGCTTACACTTCCACGAACCCCGAATTTGATACCGAATGGCTGCGGTTGGGTTATACTTCGCTGACGACTCCCAATTCGACTTTCGATTATAATATGAAAACCCGCGAGTTGAAATTGCTCAAAGAGCAGGAGGTCGTCGGAGATTTCGACCACAACAACTACCAATCCGAACGCATCTATGCCACCGCCGGTGACGGCACAAAGATTCCCATTTCGCTGGTTTACCGCAAAGGCACGAAAAAAGATGGCGCTTCTCCGCTGTTGCTTTACGGCTACGGCTCTTACGGAAACAGCATGGAGCCTTACTTCAGTTCGGTCAGGCTTAGCCTGCTGGATCGTGGTTTTATTTTCGCCATTGCCCACATTCGCGGCGGCGAGGAAATGGGCAGGTATTGGTACGAAGATGGAAAATTGTTGAAAAAGAAAAATACCTTCACCGATTTCATCGATTGCGGCGAACACCTGATCCAAGAAAACTACACCTCTAAAGAACACCTTTTTGCGATGGGAGGAAGCGCCGGCGGGCTGCTGATCGGCGCTGTGATCAACATGCGGCCCGATCTGTGGAAAGGCGTCATCGCTGCGGTTCCTTTCGTAGATGTGGTCACCACCATGCTCGATGAAAGTATTCCGCTGACTACGGGCGAGTTCGACGAATGGGGCAACCCAAAAGAAAAAGTCTATTACGATTACATCAAATCTTATTCGCCTTACGATAACGTAGAAGCCAAAGATTATCCCAACATGCTCGTGACTACCGGACTTCACGATTCCCAGGTGCAATACTGGGAACCCGCAAAATGGGTGGCCAGGCTCCGCGAACTCAAAACCGATGACAATACCTTGTTGCTGCACACAAACATGGAAGCGGGTCACGGAGGCGCTTCAGGCCGTTTTCAGCAATACCGCGAAATCGCTCTGCAATATGCTTTTTTGCTCGACCTCGCCGGAAAGGCTGAAAGCGAATTGAAAAATTGAGCAGGGGTTATTCATGATTTTGAAAGAGAAGTAGAAAGAAAAGGACGCAGATTTTTTATGAATTTGTATGATTTTTTATGCTTTTTTTGGTATTTGTCAAAAACAGCGCTTTATCATAAAATTCTGCGTCCTTCTGCGTCAAATGATATTGAGAATGACTCATGGTAAAGTTTATAGGATTCCCGTCAACCTGCCGATTCCAGGATTTGTCTGCCATCCGGCGAATCTCTTTTCAGAATGATGGAGGAAATCAGCGAAACGAGAAAACCAATGATAAACACCGTGAGAAACATGACAAAAAACTGTGTGGCCGGGCTTTGGAACATTTCTTTTTCACTTTCCATTTTAGACTTTTCCATTTCAAAATCATTCTGGCTCATGGTGGCTTGCGCCTCTTCCAGGCGGTAATTGTAATATTTATCCAGGAATTCCGGATCGAGCACCTCAATGTAAAACAGATTGTAAAGCCCGAAAGCCAGCGCCGGGATAGCCGCGATCAGGGTGCCGGTCAGCAAAGCTTCCCAAAAAGTAATGGCGCCCTTGTTGTTTTCGTCGCGGTGTTTTTTTATACCAAAAAAAACAAAAACCATGGAAAGCAAAATCGTAGCGTAACCTATAATTTCTGAAATTTTGAAACCCATTTCTGATTCTTTACCAATAAAGAAAAATGTAAATAAAAACACACCCAGCATAACTACTGCTGAATAAAGACCATAGCGAATAACCATTTTTTTCATCTTACAAGTTTTTAAAAGTTTTTGAATAATTGTCGCAACAAATCACGGTGAATTCCTCCAAAACCCGGTCATACTAAAGTTCCATTTGCAATGATCCATTACAATTCCTACAAAAGTACGATTGCAAAAAGCAGGTTATAAAATGTTCAGGGATTTGGCGATGGTGACGGCCTGCGTCCGGCGTTTGCATCCAGTTTGATGAGCAGATTGGAGACATGCGTTTTTACGGTACTTTCCGAAATGAAGAGTTTTTGGGCGATTTCGTGGTTGGACAATCCGGTGGCGATCAGTTGCAACACTTCGTATTCCCTGGGGCTGATACCCAATTGAGAGACTTTGGCGGTATCTATATTTTCAGGCGGTGCTTCGTATTTTATTTTGGGTTTCCGGATCACACTGCTGGCGAAATAGCCAAATCCCAAAAATACCAACGCGAATAACGCAACGGTTCTCTCGTTTGTAAATCCCCGCAAAAACAAGGAGTATTTGCTCAATTGCAACAAAAGCATCAGCGCCAGGGCTAACAAGCCAAACTGTATGACGATCTGTTTCAATTTTGATTGGGTTGTGGTTTGAGTTTCGGATCGAGCGTATATGCCCGGTTCAGATAAATCTCAGCGTTGGCGGTATCGCCTTTATCCCTGTAGGCATACCCCAGGTAGAGATTGATTACAGCATTTTCGGGAGCATATTTCAAAGCCTCTGTAAACTGTTCGATCGCTTTGTCATATTGTTTGGAAATTGCATACACGGCGCCGAGGTTTTGGCGGGCATCCACAAACCTGGGATCGATCCTGACGGCTTGCTGGTAAACCTCCCTGGCTTTTTCAATCTCGTTTCGTTCAAAATAAATTTTTCCCATATTACTGAGCACCGTAGCGTTGTTTGGCTTGAGCGCCAGCGATTTTTCATAATTCTCCAATGCGAGGTCATGGCTTTTGTTGCGGTAGTGCATCAATCCCATCTGGCCGTAAGCGTCGTGGTAATCGGGATAAATTTCAGCAGCTTTCGCGAAATGTGAAAATGCACGGTTCATCAGATCAGCCTGGATCGCCGACTCCTCTGCCACAAGCCCGCGTTTGCTCAACTCAAGGCCGTAGTGGTAATTGAGTTTCGCGCTATTGGGCGCAATTTTTATATCCGTATCGTACAAAGAAAAGCTGTCTTCCCATGCCCGGTTCCTGTCGATGGTCTTAAAGCTATAGGCCAGCGCCACTATTCCGGCAACCAGAAGCGGAAGTTTGTACAGTTGAAAAAATTGGGTCAATGAAACAGGTTTGTTTTGCGAAGAGGAGTTGAAAAACTTCAGGATCAAAAAGGCCAGGATCATCGCAAAACCCAGGCTTGGAAAATACATGAAACGATCGCCAAAGGAGGAACCGATCAGCATCAACACATTGCTAAAAATGGAAAAAGTGATGGCAAAATAAAGGATGGCAAAGGATGGGATCGCTTTGCTTTTTAAAGTTTTTAAAGCATAAAACAAAGCCGCTGCAACGGCAGTTACCACGAGGATCACGCGCCAATCCGTCCAATTCGTCAAAAGGATTTGGTTATAACCAAAATCCGAACCCAGGGGATGTGGAAAGATCAAAGTGACGAGGTATTTTCCCACCATCAAAAAGGCCGAGGCCAGTCGCGTCGAAGTATCCGGCGCTCCGCTTAAAAAATTATCCAGCAAGGGAGCCAGTTCTTTTTCGCCGCTCATCGAACCAAGAACCTTCAACCGCGCCAGGAGGTAAATCCCTGCCGGAATAGCATACAACGAACTGGTAGTGAGGTTTTTGGTAAACGATACTTTGCTGAAAGAATAGATCAGCAACGGAAAGACAGCCAGGAAGGTGATCGCATTTTCTTTCGAAAACATAGCCAGCAAATAAAAGAATAGCGAAACGGCCAGCCATTTGGGATTTGTTGCTTTCAGGTATTTCCACAAAAAATATACTGCCGACATGCAAAACAGAAAAGAAAGGATCTCGTCGGCACTTTTAATATTTGCTACCACTTCGACATGTATCGGGTGGGTGATAAACAAAAGCGTCGTCAGAAATGGTAAACCGGGACCAAGCTTTGGCATGACCACACACAGTGTCCAGAAAAGCAGGTATGCTGTGAGGGCATACAAAAGCACATTTACAAAATGATAAACATGCGGATTGTCGGGAGCGAGCTCCCACTCCAGGGCAAATAAGGCCAGCGGGATCGGGCGGTACAAGGTACCCGGGGAGTTCCAATAGCCAAAGCGATAATGTTCCGTAAAAATCGTGGGAATACCTTCGATGCCTTTTTTCGTAACGTAATTTGCGGAAATGGCCGAAGCGTCGTCAAGGGCGTAATCATGGCTGATCGTATTGGCGTAGATCAAAAAAGCAATGAAGGCAAGCAATCCCCCAAGCCATCGCAGCAATGACTTGTTGAAAACCGGCTTTCCCGGCTCTGGATTTCTGTGTTGTTTTTTCGTCCTTCTTTTTAAAGTCATTCGAAATTTGGTCACGTGATCGGAATAGCGCCTGTCAAAAATACATTACAATTTATGAATCGCAAAACTGAATTCGCAGGTGAACGGAAAGCAGTAAACAGTGAACCCCGACAGGTCGGGGCAGGCGGTGAAATGAAAACAGATAAAAACCTGAACTACAAACAATGAGCCTGTCTGACCTGCCTGCCAAGAGCACCTGCCCGACAGTCAGGCGGGTTCAGGCAGGCGG
>CAZKDA010000194.1:0-9398 GCA_964551455.1 uncultured Saprospiraceae bacterium | reverse complement strand
GCAAAAACCCATTCGATTTTTGCGCCTGCAAATATATAGCTTTTTGTTTTTAATCGAAATAATTGTAGCGGCTATTTTCAATCGAATTTGGACGAGCGCTTGTTTCGGACGAGCGTTGTGTTTCAAAATAGTTGAAGGTTTATTTTACCTTTGCTGTCGCTAAAAAAGAAAACCTGGCATGGGCATCATTTTCACTATTTTCAGAAAAGAGTTAACAGATACCTTGCGCGACCGGAGGACGGTAATCACGATGGTGCTGATCCCTTTGCTGTTGATTCCCCTGATCATTACAGGGCTTGGCAAGGTCAGAGCCATCCAATCCGAGGTGGCGGAAATGAAAAATCCGAAAGTTGCCCTCGTGTCCAATGGAAATGGCGAAGAACTGGTCAAACGGCTCAAGCGAAGAAAGGACATGGATATTCGCGAAGACCTCCTGCCGCAACAATTCAGGCAATACATCCAAAGCGATAGCATTGACGCTGGATTGATCATCGAGGAGGGATTTGACCAATCCATCGAAAACGGAAATACGGCTAAGGTCAGTTTTTTTTGCAAGACCCTGAATGATACGCTCCTTCATTATCAATTGATCCAAACGATCAACAGTTACCGGGCCGATATTCTGCAAAACCGGATGGAAAAGCTCGGAGTGACTACGGAATTGATCCGGCCACTCAAAGTTCAATATGTCACCACGACCCCTGTCAGAAACAGGATCGGCAAATTCGCCGGGGGGCTGCTGCCTTATTTTTTTGTACTGTTTTGTTTCCTGGGAGCCATGTACCCTGCAATCGATCTGTTTACGGGAGAAAAGGAGCAGAGCACCATCGAAACCTTGCTGGCTACTCCTGCCAGTCGTTTGCAAATATTGTTGGGAAAAACGCTGGTGATCGTGTTTACCGGGGTGATTTCAGGCATGCTGAGCATCTTGGGTCTGGTGGCAGTGCTGAGGTTCAATAGCGATATTCCGGTTTTTATTTCCGGCATTGCCATGCAGTTGCTTGACATCCGGGTTATCGCCATGGTTGTACTGATGATGATCCCGCTGACCACTTTTTTTTCGGGCATATTAATTCCGGCATCCATTTACGCCAGGTCGTTCAAAGAAGCTCAAAGCCTGATCCAGCCTTTGATTTTTTTGATCGTCATACCCCTCGTCATCGCTTTTTTTCCGGGCGTGGATCTCAACTTTACCACCGCTTTGGTCCCTGTATTGAACGTAGCACTGGCGACGCGGGAAATAGTGGCCGGGACGATCAAATACGACACATTGATCGTTGCGTATATTTCGCTTTTTATTTTTGCAGGAATTGGGATATATACCAGCTCCCGATGGTTTGGGTACGAAGGAAATATCTTTCGCGTTTAATGTTGCATGGATTTTGAGAATTATGTGGTAGATACTTTTTAAAATTACTTTTTATAAATACCAATTAATTTTATAGGGCAAATAAGGCAGGCCTGTTCAAAAGTCTTGTAAATTCGCAATTTTGTAAAAAACCTGATATTATGATAAAACACTGTTTATTATACTCTTTTGGATTCATTATTTTCAGCAACTTTTTTAGTTGTAATGGTAGTCGGATTTCCGAATCCCCGCCGGAGGAAAATGTAACGCAAAACAAACCTGAAGTGAGGAATCTCGATGAAAAAGTAACTCAAAACGGATTCCCGTATGTCCATCATATCCAAAATAATGGCCGTAAACCTGTGCCAGGGGAATATGTCTATTACTTTCTTGAAATTTACGGTGTATATGATTCACTGTCTGCGCCTTCATTCCTCGAAGGATCGCAACAACAAAGCAGGATACTAAAACCGGATCAAAAGGAAGGCTTTGTCAATCCCGTTATAGATGTTTTAGATTTAGTATCCGTAGGTGATAGTATTTCGATAAAGGTATCGCCGGATTATGTCAAGGAGTTGCAGCCCGGCTATGTTGATTTTGACCATCTCAACTTTTGTTTAAAAATACATGCGATCAAGGCTGGAGAAGAACATTCAAAATTGCAGATTGAAAAATTCAACAAAAGAAAAGAAAAACTTTTGGCGATCCAGTCCGACATGAAAAACTTTATCGCAAAACACCAGAAAACAATTACCGATTTCAAGGCCGGAAAATTAGGTGATAATCTGAAAACTACCTCTACCGGACTGAAATACGTCATTCACGAGCCTGGAACAGGTCCGTTGCTCAAGCCCGGCAACAGGATTAATTTCTTCTATTGTGGATTGCTGATGGATGGAAAAGTTTTTGAAAATACATTTGAAACCGGAACAATATCCTCCACGCAAGTAAGCAGCGGCCAAACCATGCTTGCCTTTGAAGAAGTAGTAAACTATCTGAGAAGCGGAGCCAAAGTCTCATTGTTTGCTCCGTATAAGCTAGCCTATGGCGACGATGGCTTCCCCCCCAATGTCCCCCCCGAAACTGATGTGATGTTCTATATGGAAATTTTTGAATGACCCGTCTGAAAATGCTGATTTATAAAAACAATAAACAATTCAAATATGAACAGGCAATTATATTCCAGTGCAATTGGGCTTTTGGTAGTCGTCATTTTCTTTTTCTATAGTTGCAATCAAAACAAAACCGTACAAGTTTCGCCTAACGGTTTTAAATACATACATCACATTCAAAATGAAGGCAGAAAACCCCAGGTTGGTGAATATGTCTTTTTCAATATAAAAGTATTCCTTGACGACTCACTCTTTCAATCCTCTTTTGAAAGTACAGAACAACCATTAATGAAAATCCAGGAACCGGAGCTGGCAAAACTTCAACCGGACCCGGTAGGCGATGTGTTACCGCTTATGTCCATCGGTGATAGTGTCACGGTGTCATTATTCCTTGATTCTTTGCCACGTCGCCCGCCGCCAAACCTGGAAAAATTTACCACCATCACTTACCATATCGTCCCAACGGATATTAAAAGCGAAGAAGAATACCTGGCTTATGCAGAAATGGAACACAAAGCCAAAAAAGAAAAAGCCCTCGTCGTCCGCAACCGCCTCAAAGAAGTCGCAAAGTTTAGCGAAGAAACCCTCGCCGAATACAACAGCCGCAGACTGAAAGACAAATTGACCTCCACACCTTCTGGCCTGAAATACATCATCCACGAAGAAGGAACCGGAGAAATACCACAAGCAGGTGAAGTGATCGGCGTCCATTATTACGGTATGCTGACCGATGGAACCATGTTCGACAACTCGTTTAGCAGGGGAGAGCACATCTCCTTTCCTGTCGGTCAGGAGAAGGTGATCAAAGGATGGGATGAAGGTTTGATGTTGTTTAAAAAAGGTGCAAAAGCCTCTTTGTTTATCCCTTATGAATTGGCCTACGGTGAAACCGGCAATCCGCCTACCATTCCGCCCATGGCAGAACTGTTCTTTTACATCGAACTCCTCAATTCGCCGGAAAATTAAAACAGGATCGCAAAAAGAAAGGTAACAACCGTTGTCACAAAGCCGATCATAAATGTATTGTAGGCCAGTGTGAGATAGCGGTATTTCTTGTCGAGCACTTTTCCGAGGTAATAAAGGTCGCGGGCCATGTTGCCGTACAGCAATTCTCCATCGCGAAACATGGCATCGACCGCCTCTTCGTATTTTTCGAGATCGAGGTTGACGAAATTTCCGAAAAAGACAATATTCCGCTTCAGTACATCCGGGTTGGTTTCGCTGCTGTGCAAAGTAGTAACTTTGGGGCGGATCGCCAGCACCGCAAAAACCAGCGAGATCATGTTGATCACGATGAAAATAACCGCCGGCATCAAAACAATGGGCGTCGTTTCGGTGATATTTTTATAAGTCAGCAAAGAAATCAACACAGAGATCAGGATGGCATTGATGCTGATCATGATATTGGCTTTATTGTCGGCAATGGCGCTGAGGTTGATGTGGTTGCGGTAATTTGTCCTGTAAAAAGTCTGGATAGCGCTGGGAGGGATTTTTTTATGAATGGATTGGAATTTACGAAGTGTCCCTTCCTCATCAGCAATCCCCCCGGTCAGTATGCTTTTTTCAACTTTGGATTTCTGAATCTGGATGTTTTTTGAAAGTATAGGCTCGAAATTGAGTTTCCCGTAAGGCGTGTAAAACCGGGTTTGCAGCAATTGCTGGAGAAGTACCTGGTTCCAATCAAAATTTGAAAGGTAACGGTTTTGGAGCAGCTCCCACTCCAACCGTAAAAAAGGGCTTTTTTCAAAAAAAGAATCGCTATTCTGTAAGCCGTTCAGCGCATCTGAAAAAAGTTGTTGCTCCTCGGTCATCGGCATATTGCCGGCTTTCGCAACGCCGAGACAATTCAACACCCGCTCCGTAGCGCTATCTGAAAATTGATGGTTTTCCAAAAAAGCTTTTGCAATGACTCCGCTTTGCTCCACAGGGAAATCATAGTTTTTCAAAAATCCAGTATTGTAAAACCACGCAGCAAGGTTCGCAATTTCAACGACTTCCTCCGGGTAGCTTTGGCCGGTATCGCTTGAAGCGCTTATTTTTTCAACCATACCGGCTAATTCAACGGCATGCTGGTAGTTGTGGTAGGTCAGGCCGGGTTTTCCGTGTTCATTGAAAAAATCAAGCACGTATTTTCCGGCATCATCGAGCAGGTTGTTGTTCCGATTTGAACCGGAAAGTTGAGATATGGTATCTTTCTTTGTTTGCGACAAGCTTTCTTTTTTTAAAAAACATTTATTGGCGAAAATTACAAAAAAATGGCAACTAATGAATTGATACCAAAGATTTCGCCAGCCTTAAAATTTTGTATTTGAAAAGATTAGCGGTAAATTTCGATTTCAACAGCGGCCACCTTTTTTGGTCTGCTCGCTTCATAAACCTTTCTATCCGACTGATATTTTTTCTAAAAAATTAAACAATCAAATTATGACAAACAACTTAATGGACTTGCTGCAAAGTCAACTCTCCGACAACCTCGTGGAAAAACTGAGCAATCAGTTGGGTGGCGCTGATAAAGAACAAACTTCAATAGCCGCCAACAGCGTATTTTCAACACTGATGACCGCCCTGGCCAAAAATGCTTCCAATCCCGAAGGTGCGGCTTCGCTCGCCAATGCCCTGGAAAATGATCACGATGGCGGTATCCTCGACAATGTCATGGATATGCTCGGCGGAAACCTTAACCCACAGCAGTCGCGCGCCGCAAACGGCGAAGGTATTTTAAAACACGTACTGGGCGGCAAACAATCCGCTGCTGCCGAGATGGTCAGCAAAATGAGCGGCCTCGACAGCGACAAAGCGGCGAGCCTGATGACCATGCTGGCTCCCATTGTGATGGGGTCTTTGGGCAAGGCAAAAAAGGAGCAGGGTTTTGATCCCTCATCGCTCTCGTCATTTTTAGGAAATTCTGTTAAAAAAACCGCTGACCAGAAACCCGAAATGAGCCTCATCACCCAATTGCTCGACAGAGACGGCGATGGCAGCGCAATGGATGATATCGCCGGAATGGGTATGAAATTCCTTGGCAGCCTGTTCAAGAAAAAGTAAATACAAAGATCATCGTATCACAAGAGTTTTCAAAAGCCTGAAAGCGCGGAATATCAGTAAGGAATGGAAAAGGTTTGCCCACAATTTCGTCAAACTACCAGGTAAAGAATGAAGATTGAAAAACTGATCCTGCAAAGTAAAAACCTCTCAGCACAGTTCCGGTTTTATGTG
This sequence comes from uncultured Saprospiraceae bacterium, assembly GCA_964551455.1. Classification (GTDB taxonomy): domain Bacteria; phylum Bacteroidota; class Bacteroidia; order Chitinophagales; family Saprospiraceae; genus JAHDHW01. The sequence continues at coordinate 3,722 of CAZKDA010000194.1, read as the reverse complement.
AAAACGCTGGGCATGGAGCCGCTGGAAAGAACTGAAAACTCTTTTGCTGTAAAAGCAGGAAATTCAACGCTGGTTTTTAAAAGATCGGCGAATACCTGCTATTACCATTTTGCTTTCAACATTCCGCCATTCCGGATCAACGAAGCGCTGAATTGGGCGCGGCAGCGCCTTGATATCCTGGAATACGAGGGAAAGTCTATCCTCGATTTTCCCAACTGGAATGCCAAAGCCTTTTATTTTTTTGATGTCGATGGCAACATAGTGGAATTTATCGATCGCCGAAACCTGGCTGCCGGATCAGATAAAGATTTTTCGCCGAAAGATATTCTCGAAATCAGTGAAACGGGTTTACCTGTCGATGATATTCTATCGGCCTTTCAAATGCTCAGCGATCAAACAGGAATAAAAAAATACAGCGGAAATCTTGAAAACTTCTGCGCCGCCGGCGACGAACACGGCCTGTTCATCATTGTCGATCAAAATGACAAAAAATGGCTGCCTACCGAAAAACAAGCGCTCGCTTTCCCCTTTGAAATGGACTTTAAAATCGATGATCAGGCATATAACTTAAAATATAGCGGAAAGGAGGTTCTTGTAAATGAGAACCCGAGAACCTGACACCGGATACCTGACACCGGATACCTGACACCGGATACCTGACACCGGATACCACTAATCCACCAATTCCATTTCAATTTGCCGCTTGGAGAGGTTGGCGCTGATGATGCGGACAGTCACGAGATCACCCATTTTGAAGACTTTTTTGGTGCGCAGGCCGGAAACTTTCAGGCGGCTGTCGTCGATCTGGTAGGCATCGTCGAGGGTGTCGAAACCGACCATCCCTTCGCATTTGTTTTCTGACAATTCAACAAAAAAGCCCCTGTCGATGATCCCGGAAATGTAACCGGTAAATTCTTCTCCGATGTGTTTTTCAATAAACTCCACCTGTTTGTACTTTACCGATTCGCGTTCGGCGCTCATGGCGTTGCGCTCCTGCGCAGAGATATGCTTACATTGTTCTTCCAACTGATCCTTTTTTTCGCGATAAACGTCGTGGATGTTTTTTTCAAAAATGCGATGCGAAAGCACATCTGAATACCGCCGGATAGGAGAAGTGAAATGTGTATAATACTGAAAAGCCAAACCGTAATGCCCGATGTTTTCAGCGGTGTAAGCCGCCTTTGCCATTGTGCGGATGGCAATGGGTTCGAGCATGCGCAAAGCTTCGTCGGAGCGGGCAGCTTTGGCAAGACGGTTGTACGAATCGGCGATCTGGCGCGGGGTGTCCATTTTGATCTCAAAACCCAGCTCTTTTGCAAAACGGGCAAGATCCGCCACTTTGTCTGCATTGGGCAGATCGTGAACGCGATAGACGAAGGGGATTTCGTGCTCCTTCCCTTTGTTTGCAATAAAAGTAGCCACTTCGCGGTTGGCCAGCAGCATAAAATCCTCGATGAGCATGTGGGCTTCTTTGCGTTCTTTGACAGAAATTCTGATGGGCGCTCCTTTTTCATCCAACTCGAATTTCACTTCTTCCGATTCAAAGTCGATGGCGCCGTTCTTGAATTTCTGTTTGCGTAGCTCGCCGGCCAGACTATTGAGCTTTTTCAACTCATCGACAAACTCTCCCTGCCCGATTTCCAATATCTGTTGAACATCTTCGTAGGCAAACCTGCGATTGGAGTGCGTCAGGGTTTTGCCAAACCAGCGGTCTGTAATTTTGCCGTTTTTATCAAAAATAAAAACCGCAGAAAAGGTGAATTTATCTTCATTCGGACGAAGGGAGCACAACTCGTTGGAAATCTTTTCGGGAAGCATGGGAAGTACCCTGTCAACGAGATAAACCGAAGTAGAGCGGCGATAAGCTTCTTTATCCAGCGCCGTTCCGGGTTTCACAAAATGTGTTACATCTGCGATGTGTACGCCTACTTCAATTTGGCCATCATCGAGATCGCGGATTGACAGGGCATCGTCAAAATCCTTGGCGGTTTCCGGGTCGATAGTAAAAGTCAAAACATCGCGCATGTCCCGCCGCTTTTCGATTTCTTCCTGGGTCAGTTCAGCTTGCAAAACTTCAGATTCAGCAATCACTTCGTCAGGAAATTCGAGGTTAAAACCATTATTGATCAGGATGGCTTTCATTTCAATATCATGGCTGCCGGCTTCGCCTAAAATGGAAGTGACAACCCCGATGGGGCTAAAGTTTTTCCGCGTTGGCCATTTGGTGATCTTCACCACGACTTTTTCGCCGTCTTTGGCTCCTTTGGTGTCCTCTGGTTCTACGAAAATATCGACTGGCATATTGAGTTTGTCGGGGATCACGATGGCATATTTTTTTGAATGCCGCAAGGTACCAATGAAATTTTCGGAGAATCTTTCCAACACTTTGATAATCTCTCCTTCGGGTCGCCGGCGACCTGGCGGTGTAAAAACCGAAACTTCTACTTTGTCGCCGTTTAGCGCACTGTTGATATTTTTTGCAGGAACATACACATCGTCTTTCAACCCCTCGCAGACCACATAGGCCGAACCGGTGCGGGTCATATCGACGATGCCAATATGAGTTGCGGGTGGCATATTTGCGTAAGCAGTTTTTGGGTTCAAACGAAATTTGTGATCGCCAACGGGAATGAGTTTGTTTTCTTCGGCAAGTTTAATGATGGCGTCCTGAACGGAGTCGCGGTTGTTGCCCACTTTCAGTTTTTTGATGATTTGCTTTGCGTTGAGTCTTTTTCGGGGAGATATCTTGAAAAGTTTTATCACTTCGGTTTTAAGTTGTCCGGCGGACAGGTGTTTTCCTTTCTTCCTCGTTTGCTTTTTTCTGGTCATGAAGTTTTTTGTAATGTGAGTATAGGGTTCAAAATAAGGGGACGCAAATGTGTTGATGTGGCGATTTGCTAATTTGATAATTTGCTAATGTGGTGATCCTGCCCTCCCGCCCCGACACCGGTGTCGGGGCGGGATCGGGGTTGTTAATGTGGTATTTTGATTCATCACTCATCATTTGTGTAATTTGCGTCAATTCGTGTCGTAGTTTTAATTCAGGTATTGGTAATGATCTGACCGGTGGCGAGCAGTTCCAGGTTAAACACATTGCTGGTGGAAGCGTCGTAAGCAGAAGCCGCAACCTTAGTTTTGCCGCTGACGATATAAATGATCCAATCCTCCTCGATAGTTGCAACAGACCTTGTAACGGAATTGCCGTCGGAATAAGTTCCGGCGATAACTGATTTGTCGATCAGTGTTCCGGTCTTGGAATACGTGGCCAGCACGTACTGGTAATTCATCAGGCTGGCTTTCCAATAAATTACAGCGTGGAAATCATGGGTTTGAGGGATGCGCAAGCAGGCGATATATTCCGTGAACTCATCATCGTCATCGCTGATAAATTGCCGGATCATCAATTGTGGCAAAGGATCGTTGACGGCGCTGAACTCCGTGATCTTCTCATCAGTCAGTGTAACGGGTAGTTCAATTTCAGGGAATTTTTCGAGAAACTGGTGGAAACTTATTTTCGGTTCCTTTTGCATTTAGTGAAGCGTTTTCAAATCCATTTTTCCTTAGCTGGCAATCTTTTGTCGGTGCAAAGGTACAGGAAAGTTTTTGGTTTTTGCAGCGCATAAAAGATGGTGTATTTTTTAATATTCCTCAAGAAAAAAAAAACTACTAAGGTTGTTCAAAAATAAAAATTTCAAATTTGTAAACCATTAGTTGTACGACCC
>CAZKDA010000193.1:1893-9514 GCA_964551455.1 uncultured Saprospiraceae bacterium | reverse complement strand
ACATCATTTCAAAACGGATGGATCTATATCTCTTTGAATTCGACCCGGAAACGCAGAATACTGAGTCTATCATTCAGAAGGTCAGGGATTTACCGCCTGTAAGGGTAGCCGGTTCTAATTTTCGGATGCAATACCGCAACACCGTTCCCGACGATCCTGATTTTGAAGATCAGTGGACTTTGGAACGCATCGAAGCCACAGAAGCCTGGACCATCACCAAAGGCGGTTTGACGGGAGACAATACCGAAATCGTCGTCGCGGTCATCGAAGGAGGCGATATCGACCATGAGGATGTACAGGGAAATATCTGGGTCAATAAAGACGAAATCCCCAACGACGGCATCGACAACGATGGCAACGGTTATACCGACGATTACTACGGCGTCAATGTAGTGGACAGTACCGACAGCCCAAACAGAGGCAGCCACAACACCAGCGTGATGGGCATCGTCGGCGCCAAAGGAAATAACAACCTTGGTGTTTCGGGTGTCAGTTGGAATGTGAAAATGATGATCGTCAGCACGGATCTCACTTTCGGCAAGATCATCGAATCTTACGATTACGTCTTTCAAAAGCGGAAAAGATACAACGAAACCAATGGAACGGAGGGCGCCTTTGTAGTCGCGACCAATGCTTCGTTTGGCGTGGATACCTCCTTCCCCGAGGATCATGCTCTTTTCCCCATCTGGTGCGACCTCTACGATTCTCTCGGAACTGTCGGCGTACTTTCGGCAGGGGCAACCACCAATAGCAATGAAGATATCGGCATCAACGGCGATATGCCCGCTACCTGTAGCAGCGATTACCTCATTGCCGTCACGAATACGGATATCGACGATAAACTGGTGGCCGGTTACAACGACTTTTACATTGACCTGGCAGCTCCGGGCAAGGATTCCTACACTTTGAAGCCCAATAACGGCTACGGCACTTTCAGCGGCACATCTGCGGCGACGCCACACGTCACAGGTGCTATCGGATTATTATACAGCCTCCCTTGCAAAGAATTTATCAAACACGCCAAACAGCATCCCGCTGCAACGGCGCTGCTGGTAAAAAAATTGATCCTGAACGGCACCGACAAAATACCTTCACTCGATGGCAAAACCTTATCGGGCGGGCGCCTGAATCTTTTCAACAGCCTGAAATTGCTCCAGGATGAATTTGCTGCGCCAAAAGGCGCTCTCGATGTTTTGAAAGTATATCCCAATCCGGCTATACACGGGCAGGTCAATATCGAATACCAAACGCCAGACTTTACGGAGTATAAATTGAGGGTTTTCAATGCCTTAGGGCAGTTGATATTGGTGGAGATCATTCCTGCCTTTTGTGCCGAAAAAATGATCACGATCTCCACCGAGGGCTGGCCGTCCGGGGTGTATTTCATCAGCCTCGAGAACCAAAATGACAAAACCTCTGAAAAATTCACCGTTATCGATCATCATTTTTAACAAAATTGCTCTCGAAAAAACAGGTATTTTTTTTTAAAAGAAATCTTTCTAATCATCATGCAAACAGTTATCTTTGCAGTCCGATTGGCAAAAGCGCCAGAAATTGGAAAGTAAAAAGTAATATTTTGAAATAAAAATCCTGGCTTCGTAGCTTAATTGGATAGAGCACCTGACTACGGATCAGGAGGTTGCAGGTTCGAATCCTGCCGAAGTCACACGGAGGCTGGATGAGAAGTCTATCCCGACTTACAAAATCTTTGTGAACATCGTGAGCAATTAGATTTTGTTAATCGGGTTTATCCCGATATAGAAAATCTTTGTGAACATCGTGAGCAATTAGATTTTGTTAATCGGGGAAGTCCTGCCGAAGTCACACGGAGGCTGGATGAGAAGTTAGCCAAAGAAAAAACTATTTTAAATTGATCCGTTCGCTTTAAAGCAAAAAAGCGAAAACCGAAATCTGAACTATTATGTCGAAAGTATGTCAATTGACCGGAAAACGCCCGATTACGGGCAACTCAGTGTCTCACTCGAATGTAAAGACCAAGCGCCGTTTTTTGCCAAATTTGCAAAAGAAGCGTTTTTACATCCCTGAAACTGGCCAATGGGTTACGCTCAGAATTTCTACCAAAGCAATAAAGACCATCAACAAACTGGGCATTTTTGCTTACCTGAAAAAACTGGAGCGCAAAGGAACTGAAACCGGGATAAAACTGTAATCAAATTATTTCCATTTTTAATTAATAAAACCATCAGGCAGTGGCTAAGAAAAGTAAAGGAAACCGTCTTCAGATCATTCTCGAATGTACCGAGCACAAAGAATCAGGCATGCCGGGAACATCGCGCTATATCACACAAAAAAACAGGAAAAACACCCCCGATCGCCTGGAATTGAAAAAGTACAATCCGATACTGAAAAGGGTGACTGTTCATAAAGAAATCAAATAGGTTAGACGTTAGACGTCAGATTTCAGAGGTTAGATTTCAGACTACTATAAAAATCTTTTTAGTAATTCGTCAAAAATAAAGTAGCCAGGTTTAATAAGAGCAATATTGACTATCATCGATTTACAATCTGACATCTGGCATCTTATTTCTGACATCTCAATTAATTTTTTATCATTTTTTAAACTTTTGAGCTATGGCTAAAGTATCGAAAAACGCAAGAGTAGCACAACGATCCCAAAATGCCGGATCCGGCAGGGAATTCGTCAAAGTGGTTAAAAGCATCAAAGATCCTAAAACAGGTAAATATACCTACAAGGAAGTGATGATCCACAAAGAAGAAGTATCTAACTTTTTTGCAAAGAATAAATAATTCTTCATCGAAACATAAAACAAAAGGCTTTTCTTCCTGGTAAGAAAAGCCTTTTGTTTTTCCTTCATTGATCCCTACGCACTTTGCCGGGTTCAATGAATTTTATTTTTTAGATTTGCGGCGGCAAAGTTCCATCTTCGTTGATCCCGTTTTTTTTTAAACACTGATTTACCTGTCTTGACAATGAGCTTTTTTAATAAGTTTTTTACAAAAAAGAAGGAAGAAGAACTCGATAAGGGCCTGGAAAAAACCAAATCCAGCTTTTTTTCAAAAATAACCCACGCCGTCGCCGGAAAGTCAACCGTTGATGAAGATGTGCTCGACGAACTGGAAAGCATCCTGATCTCCTCAGACGTCGGGCTGGATACCACCGTCAAGATCATCGAACGAATTGAAGCACGGGTTGCCCGCGACAAATACGTCACCACCAATGAACTGAATGCCATCCTGCGCGACGAGATCGTACAACTGCTCTCCGAAAACAACACCGAACAACTGGAAGACTTTACCATCCCCCCGGATAAAAAGCCATACATCATCATGGTGGTCGGCGTCAATGGCGTCGGAAAAACCACGACCATCGGCAAACTGGCTTACCAGTTCAAACAACAAGGTAAAAAAGTGGTTATGGGCGCAGCGGATACTTTCCGGGCTGCCGCGGTAGATCAATTGAAGATCTGGTCGGAAAGAGTCGGCTGCGATTTCTATTCCAAAGGCATGAAAACCGATCCGGCAGCGGTTGCCTACGAGACCGTTCAGTTTGCCATCAACAACGACTGCGATGTAGCCATCATCGACACCGCAGGGCGTTTGCACACCAAGATCAACCTGATGAATGAGTTGACAAAGATCAAACGCTCGATCAACAAAAGGCTGGAAGGTGCTCCGCACGACGTGCTGCTGGTGCTCGACGCTACCACCGGCCAGAACGCCATCGAGCAGGCAAAACAATTTACGGCTGCCACCGAAGTCAGTTCGCTTGCGTTGACAAAACTCGACGGCACAGCAAAAGGCGGCGTAGCCATCGGCATTTCAGACCAATTCAAAATCCCGATCAAATATATCGGCGTCGGCGAAGCCATCGGCCAGTTGCAGGTTTTCAACAAAGTCGCTTTTGTGGATTCCCTGTTTAAATAATGAGCTTTTTCCTTTGCTGAATTTCCGACAATCGCAAAAAGACCAGTTTTGAGTTTTCAATTTATCATAGTGTGGTATGCTCTTTGGGCATGCTATGACATGATGATCTATTACAAAAACCTTTATTGAACAAAACTGATTATGTCTTTTATTTTCAAAAACTTCCTTCCTCTAATTGCGCTGATCTCGTTTTCCATTTTGATACAAAACTGTGGCCACCAAAGCCATCAACATGAGGGCGATAATCAAAAAAAAATAATTCATATTTCTGAAGAATGGGTAGAGCCGCCGCCGGATTTCGATACGCTGAAACTGAGCGTACTCATCGAAAACAACTCTTTTGGCAAACCCATCGAAAAGTTGCAGCATTCCAAATTTGACGGCTCCGTCATCATTCACACTACCTGGACTTATGACGAACAGGGCAATAAGACGAGCATGACCATCAACAATTACGAGATCAACCAGGTTTATGAGGAAAAATTTGTCAATCAATACGATAAAGAAGGAAGGCGAATCCGGTCGTTTGAAAAAAATACCAACAATCCCATCGAACTGGAGCACACTTATGGTTACTTTGACGATGGTAGCTACACCGACACCATAAAATTACAGTCCGAAGTAATGTCGATCACTGCATATACCAAAGACGAAAAAGTCATTTGGGGCAAGAATTTCCAGCAACAATCCGAGATGAACACTGAATTTGACGAATATGGAAACTACACCAAACGGCATCAAACTTTCCAAGACGGCCCTCCTGCCTTAGCGACCTATGAAAACCATTATGATTCTTTAGGAAACCTGATCCATGTCATCCTCGACCATCGTTCCAGGGAATACGAATACAACGAAAACGGCGATTTGATCCGCGAATTCTGGCTGGAAAACGGCCAGCCTTACCTCAAAAAATATTTCAAATACAAATATTTTGAGTGATCTTTTCGGTTATTCAAAAAGTGAAGCCATCCCGGCGTTCGGGATGGCTTCTTTCAATTTATAGCATTAGCTATTTTGAGATCGTTTGGTTATTGAACCTGATTTCAATGCACGCGAAGCATGTTTTTCGATTCTGTAAATGATCCCGAATTGAAACGATAAAAATACATGCCCGCCGGAACCAGTTTGCCGGATTCATCCCTGGCATTCCACTCGGCCTGGTGCTCTCCGCTATCATGGAAACCATCGACCAGTACTTTGACTTGCTTGCCGCTCATATCGTAGATGATGAGGCTGACATTGCCGTCTTCCGGTAAAGAATACCGAATGACCGTGGACTGATCGAATGGGTTGGGGAAGTTGCTTTCGAGCGTGTATTTGCTCTCCTCTCCAGCCAAACGATAAAGGATCCCGCTATCCCAGCTAAATGTCAAAAACGAAGTCAAACCGGATACAACGCCATTCTTCTGCTTGGTTTCGCCGTCGTAACTCATTTTAAACGCATAGGTTCCGGGCAGCAGTTCTTTTTCAGCTTCTCCGGAAGCAGCATCACCTGTGGTTCCAAAACTCTTCCAACCGGATGCGTGATAGGTAACAACTCCACCGTCGATCGGATTTTTTGTGAATTCTTCCTCCAAACGGACGTTCATCAAAGTTGTCTGGAATTCTACAAGTTGCTCTGAACCCACATCCTGATTCTTTTGGTTGGAAGCTCCTTCGTAATATACCTTGAAGCTATAGTCGTTTGGCAATAATTCCATGCTCGTCTGGGTGATGCCCGTGCCGAATTGTTTCCAGCCGCTGGCGTGGTATTCTGCGTTGCTGCTTGCCAAAGGATCGCCATTGGAATCCTTCAAATCCATCGTAACCAACACGGTCTCGAACTCTACATTCGGATAAAGGCCTACATCCTGGCTCTTTTGATTGGAAGCGCCGGCGTAATACACCTTGAAGCTATAATCGTTTGGCAACAATTCCATGCTTGTCGAGGTGATGCCTGTGCCGAATTGTTTCCAGCCGCTGGCGTGGTATTCTGCGTTGCTGCTTGCCAGAGGAGCATCATTGGAATCCTTCAAATCCATCGTAACCAACACGGTTTGGAATTCTACAAGTTGCTCTGCACCTACATCCTGGCTCTTTTGATTAGAAGCGCCGGCGTAATGTACTTTGAAACTATAGGTGTTTGGCAACAATTCCATGCTTGTCGAGGTGATGCCCGTGCCGAACTGCTTCCAGCCACTGGCGTGATATTCCGCGTAGCTGCTTAGCAAAGGATTACCACCAGAATCCTTCAAATTCATCGATACCAGTTCTGTCTGGAATTCTACACTCTGATCCGCGCCTACATCCTGGCTCTTTTGATTGGATGCACCGGCATAGTGTACTTTGAAGCTGTAGGTGTTTGGCAACAACTCCATGCTCGTCGGGGTGACGCCGCTGCCGAACTGTTTCCAGCCACTGGCGTGATATTCCGCGTAGCTGCTCGCCAAAGGAGCGCTCGTTGAGGAGGTCAATTCCATTGATACCAGCTCTGTCTGGAATTCTACGTGAGAATCCGCTGCAATATTCTGGCTCTTTTGGTTGGAACCGCCGGCATAATACATTTTAAAGGATACGTTTCCGCCAACATGCCCATCCAGCAAAGAAAGGGCAGCGCCGTGGTTATTGGTCGGTTCATTATCCTGCCAGCCAGACTGGTGATACTGGGAATCGGCACCGGAAATACCGTTACCACTGCTGTTTCTCAAGCGAAGATAAGCCGCCGACTTTTTATAATCCGAGCCGCCGATAGTAAGGTTGGTCTGGATATGTTTTGAATTGGCGGCATCGTAAAACCGGAAGTTGTAATTCCCGGGAAGCAAATTAGTAGGGAAGCTGTAGGTTTTCCAGCCACTTGAATGATATTTTATCAAACCGGAATACTGGATCTCCACCGAAACCCCGGTAAAAATAACAACCGGATCATCTCCCACATCCTGGTTCTTTTGCAGGTGTGAGCCGTTGAGATAAACCCGGAAAGGGTATTCGGCAGGAAGCATTTCCATCGTGGTTGTCGTAATTCCGCTGCCGAATTGCTTCCAGCCGCTGGCATGGTACTTTGCATCGTCGCTTGCAATTTCATTATCATCGCCGTCGAGCAGTTTCATGGTTACCAAAACTGTATTGAAGACGACTTCAGAATTTACTCCTACATCCTGATTCTTTTGTAAATGTTTACCGCCCAGATAAACACGGAATGGATAGTCGCCAGGTAGCAATTCCATCGTCGTGGTCGTCTGTCCGGCGCCGAAGGTTTTCCAACCGCTGGCGTGGTATTTCGCGTCGTCGCTAGTCAGTTCGGTTAGGTCAGAAGCGATCAGCTTCATCGTTACCAAAACCGTATTGAAAACGACAACAGGTTCAACACCCACGTCCTGATTCTTTTGTAAATGTTTACCACCCAGATAAACCCGGAAAGGATAATCGCCAGGTAGCAATTCCATCGTCGTGGTCGTCTGTCCGGCGCCGAAGGTTTTCCAGCCGCTGGCGTGGTATTTCGCATCGTCGCTGACCAGCTCGGTGGTATTGTCGGAAGCCAGGAGCTTCATTGTAACTTCTATGGTTTGGAAAACTACAACCGGATCATCTCCCACGTCCTGGTTCTTTTGTAAATGTTTGCCGCCTAAATAAACGCGGAAGGGATATTCGCCAGGTAGCAATTCCATCGTCGTCGTAGTTTGACCGGCGCCGAAGGTTTTCCAGCCGCTGGCGTGGTATTTCGCATCGTCGCTGACCA
>CAZKDA010000193.1:810-1793 GCA_964551455.1 uncultured Saprospiraceae bacterium | reverse complement strand
CGGAAGCCAGGAGCTTCATTGTAACTTCTATGGTTTGGAAAACTACAACCGGATCCACGCTGACATCCTGGTTCTTTTGGTTGGTAGCTCCTGCATCCTCAATTCTGAATGGCGTATTACCCAAAAGGTCATCGATCAGTTTACTGGCCTCTCCGTTTGAGTTTGTAGTTCCGACGTTTTTCCATCCGCTTTTATGGTATTTCGCCAATGCGCCTTGTATTCCGTGTCCCTGGCTGTCCAGTAATTTGACCGTAATTAAGGTTTTTTCGGTTTCACAACCATTCACATTTATTGCCTCAACATTTCCTCCGCTTCCGCCGAAACGGAAGTTGTAGTTGAGCCGCAGCATTTCGAGCGGACTGGAAAATGGTTGCCAGCTTCCCGAATTGCCGATGCGGTATTCAATCTGACCAGACCCGATTATATTCACCGTTGAGGTTTCAAATAAAACATTCGGGTTATTGTTGATATTCTGAATTTTGCTTTCAGCAGCAATTCCCAAAGTAACCCTGAAGTTGAAATTCGTCTTTGGCAACAACTCGACCGGACTGGTGATGGGCTGCCAACTGCCGCTGTTGCCCTCGCGATAAGAAAAAGTAGCGCCAGCAACCGGATCGCCGTTGCAGTCTTTCAATTCCACGTGAACTGCGATAGTCTGAAAAACGACATCGGGATACTGGGTGATGTCCTGGATTTTGTTGACGCTTTCTCCGGTAGCGCCGTAGGTTACGCGGAAGTTGAAATTCGTCTTTGGCAACAACTCAATCGAACTCGTGATCGGTTGCCAGCTACCGCTGTTGCCTTCGCGGTAGTGCCAGGTTACGCCAGTCGTAATCTCGGTATTGCCAGAGTCCTCCAGTTTCAAGGTTACCGATTTGGTTTGGAAAACAACATTGCAATCCTGGGTGATGTCCTGGATTTTGTTGATGCTTTCTCCGGTAGCGCCGTAGGTTACGCGGAAGTTGAAATTCGTCTTTGGCAAC
>CAZKDA010000193.1:0-710 GCA_964551455.1 uncultured Saprospiraceae bacterium | reverse complement strand
AACTCGTGATCGGTTGCCAGCTACCGCTGTTGCCTTCGCGGTAGTGCCAGGTTACACCAGTCGTGATCTCGGTATTTCCGGAATCTTCCAGCCGCAAGGTCACTTCTTTGGTAGCAAAAATAACATCAGACTCCTGAGTGATGTCCTGGATTTTATTGACACTTTCTCCAGCGGCACCATACGTTACACGAAAGTTATAATTGGTTAGATCGGGCAGATCGGTTCCCGAAATGATCGGTTGCCAGCTGCCGCTGTTGCCAATACGATAATGCCAACTCACGTCTGTTGTGATCTCATTTCCTGCATGATCGTTAAGCCTGAGCGTGACCACAGTGGCCGACGCCTGCAAAAAGAACAATAAAGAAAAAGTAAATACAATTAAAATACTTCTTTTCATAACAATTTGTGTTTATGATTAAAAAAATGGATTACAATAGAAAATACCTACAGAGGCAAAGCCCGCAGGTCAATTTCAAATCAGTTTTTGAGAGAATTTTCCGAAGAAGGGAAAGTATTTTTGAGGCCTTCGTTCGGGTATAATCTGCTTTGCGGAAGAATTCGAATAGTTTTTGGGAAAACTTTGAAGCATTCAAACAAAGACGCTGGACTGCATATACAGCAGCGTCTTTGCATGAATAATCATTTAGCGTTCTCGAACAATCGTCGAGGCAGATTTTGATTTTTTGTAATCATAAAATATTAATTCGTTC
>CAZKDA010000192.1:0-9609 GCA_964551455.1 uncultured Saprospiraceae bacterium | reverse complement strand
TTCCCACTCCTTGAATAGGTCATATTTGTTTTTTACTAATACCGAGAATAGCTGTAAGTTCCATTTACAGATATGGATTCTTCGCCATACATTTCTCTTTTGATTTTCAACGCCTCTTGCATATATTCAATGGCTTTATCATAATCCAGCATTTTCTTATAAACACGAGCCAAATCACCATAATAATTCCTCATTTGCCCGTATCTATCTTCTAAATTGGTAAGTTCAGCCTCTTTTTGCTTTTGATAATATTCTATGGCTTTATCAAATTCCTCTTTGCATTCATACACATATCCAATACTATGATAATTTCTGCTCACATCCTTGTGATGTTCTCCGAATGTTTTTAACCCAATAGCCAAAACTTCAAAAAAATGTTCCAGAGCTTTGTCATATTCTTTTTCAAACAAATAACCAAGCCCCGTCAAGCTATAAGCTCTTAACAAGCGAGGATCATCTTCTTTCAAAACCTTTTTATAGATATCTAATGCCAATTTTCTGTACTTTAACATAGAAGCAGTGGTAGGACAGACTACTGCCAGCCATTCATAGGTGTTAGCCACCGTAACGTTTTCTTCTCCAAGAATTTTTATTTGAATATCAAGTGCCTTTTGGTAATATTCTGCGACTTCTTTCCTTTCTATATTCTTCCATACTAATACTTCTGCAATCAAAAAATAAGCTCTGGCTGTCAAGGTATCTTGCTCTCCTAGCTCTCGTTGATAAATATTTAAAGCTTTTACACCATAAGCTAGTGCTTCGTCATAGTGAAATGACTTTTTAAGCACTTCAAGACTATCCAGGTATTGCCTGGCGATAAGAGTGTCTTTCATATCCTGCCCCAAACCATCAAAAGAAAAAATCAAAAAAAGAAAAGAAATAAAAGTCCATTTAATGTAAGCCATAACAATTTGTTTGTAAAGTGGGGTGTAAAATAAAAGCATTATAAAAGAAACAAAATAAGTCTGATTCAATAAACCCTTTCAACCGGTATGGAGGAAAACAGGACTTCCAAGCATACAGTCACCTTTAAGTTTCAATCCTTCGTCGTCATGGCGCTCATATCTCCGATCCCGATCAGTCCCGCCCAAAAGAATGGATGGGCGCCGGCTCCTTTCCCGGAATTATCTTTTAAATAATCCAATTTTGCCAGGCGGAGCGCTTCATCTTTTGGCTTTCCCATCTTTAGATATTTGTAAAAACCAATGAGCAACTCTTTGGTCTTTTCATCGTTGACCTGCCACAACGTCGTGAAGATACTCTTGGCGCCGGCATACGCAAAAGCACGGGCGAGGCTGATGATGCCTTCGCCTCTTTGCAGCTTCCCGATTCCTGTTTCGCAGGCGGAAAGCACCACCATGTCTGCGTTCAGCGAATAATTGTAGAGGTCGCGGGCATACAGCTTATCGAAAGTTCCTTTTTCGTCAGGAACGCCAAAAGCCAGGTAAGCATAGTCGCCAACACGGTCGTCGGCTTTTCCATGAGTGGAAAGGTGGAGAATGCGATAGTCTTCAGCCTTTTGCTGAAATGCTGCTATGGATGCTTCGCCGCCATAAAACGGAGTGCCATTCCAAAGTTGGTTTATCGCCGCTACTTCCTCACCGCTGCCATGCAAAGCGCCCAATGAGTCTCTGAGACTAAAACCGGCTAACAAGTCAGAAGTATTAACATGAGCAATCAATTCATTTATATCGCCCTGAAAAAAAGGAGCCATAGCCAAAAGCTGGCCGGAAGGCTGCTTGCGGTGTTCCTTTTGTCGCATTTCATGCAACAAAGTAGCGGAGTAACAATAGCTGATCTGGTGTTTTTTAAGCATAAAAGGATATGCCTGGAAAGTCCCTAATTTTGGAGGCGCCGCTGTAAGCAAAGCTTCAAAAGGAACATAGCCGAGTTCCCCATCGGGGATGATAATAAGATTTTCAGTTAATCTGTCAGCAACCGGTGCGATCAGTTTTTCATATAGCTGCTGCGCTGCATTGGTGTAGTTGACGATGGTTTTATCCTCCAGTTGGCGGGTACGATCAGCAAAGGGAGCAGTATAATAGCCATAGATGCCCTCTTTGGTTAATTGCTGCACCCATTCTTTCAACGGGAAATCGCGCTTGATCTCGTGGACTTCAAAGGTATCCTTTTGCACCAAAAAGATAAAAATGCTGCTGTCGCCGACCATGAATTCGAGCAATGATTGATTGGCTTGCAGCATATTGTTTTGTACTTCTTCAAGGTTGATGGTGGAAAGATCATATTTGGCTTTATAATACTCAGGATAATTATTTTCAAATTGGTTTTTAAGGCTTTCGTATTCCCGTTTCAGATCAAATAGCTTCCCTGTTATTTTGAGGACAGTGGAGTCTGTTTCGTTCAATCCGATGTTTATTTTTTCCTGATGTTTTTTGTCGTAGTATGCGATGTCTATCCGGAGGTTGTATTCATTTTTCAATAGTGAATCAGGGATACCGGCGATCTGTAATGCATCGGCTTCCTGCATGGCTTCGTAAAGGAGGAATGATTTTGAGCGTTCCAACCAATTGAACACAATAGCGTCGTAGTGCGGTTTCTTTAATACCAGGTTTGAGGCAATCGCAATTTCGAAAGCTGGTAACTCAAACTTTTGTAATTCGAATTTTGAAAAAGGATCGAGATATGACTTGGCCAATGCGTCACAAGTATGTATCGTTCGTTGAGCGGCAAGCAGAGCAGCTTCAACTCTTTCGCTATGATTTTGCCGGAACTGCCAATGCAACAAACTTTCCTGCAAAAAAGCCCGTCCCAAAAGAAGAAGGGAAGAAACTTTATTCAAGTCACCATCCTGAAAATACCCCAAACTCTGTTTCGACAGATTATTCCATTGCAAAGCTTTTTGATAGTCGCCTTCTTGTTTTGCAATGTTTGCGAAGCTAAAATAAGCATCCGAAGTGAACGGATGTTGCTCTCCATGAATTTTCAATTGTATATCCAGCGATTTTTGGATATTTGTTTTGGCTTGTTCAACTAATCCCTGTTTGAGGTAAAATAAACCGAAGTCGCCGAATATCCTTCCCAGGTTAGGGTTATCGGCATTGGCTGCTTCGATGGATTTTTCAAAATACTCTTCTGCCTTTTGATAATTTTTTTCATCTGCGTAAGTTGAGGCGATATTAAAAAGAGAGATAGGGATTTCCTGGTTGCCTGGAGGAAATATCTTAACCTCCAATTCATTCGATTTTTCAAAATATTGCCTGGCTCTTTCATGATTATTTTGACGGCTGAATATTACTCCTAAGTTGGTATAAATATAAGGGAGGAAAGCGGTTTTTTCAGTTTTTACTGCAATAGCCAATGCTTTGTTTAAATAATCGGCAGCCCTGTCCAAATCGAGTAGTGTCAGATAAACCAGCCCTAAATTAATGTAGCTAATGGCGGTTTCTGAATGCTCCGGCCCCATAACTTTCAACCTGATATTTAATCCTTCTTCCAGATCTTTCAATGCTTCTTTTAAGTAACCTTGATGTTGGAATAGTACTCCACGGTTGCTGTAAGGAGTAGCAAGAACCGGGTAAAAAGGTCCATAAAATTCCAGTCCGGTTTCAATGGCTTTCCGATAAAAATCGTGGGCTTGCGCAAAGTTGTTTTTTTGCACCATAGCCAACCCGTAATTGGTATAAATTCGTATTACGTTAGAATGTGGTGCGCCCTTTTGTATCAAATAATAAGACAGGGACTTTTGATAATGTTTCAAAGCAGTATCGCTATCTCCCATGATATAATTAAATGTACCTGCAAAATAATTGATCATTGCCTTGCCATTGACAGAGGCAGTTGTTTCCATTTCTAATACTTTTTGAAGATATGGCTGTACCAGCGAGGGATCTGTTTTCAAAAAACACAAGCCTACAAGGCTATAAACTTCAGCCAACCTCGGATCATTTTCAGGAATATAAGAAAGCATAACCTTCTCAACTTCCTTTGCCGTTGCAAGCGCCTGCTCGACCTTTGAAGAATCGAGTTGTTGATGTGCTTTTTGCAAAAAGTAGTTTATCTGGGAAGTATCGACAATTTCCTGAGCAGGAATGGCAGCCGAAGTAAAAACGATAAGTAGTAAAGGAAATAGCTTTAGGGTATAAGCCTTCATGATTTATAATACTTTAATTACGTATTAAGCTAACTATAAACTGTTAAAGTTCAATTTGCTCAAAATAGTATAACCCTTAGCTATCCGATATTAAGTACGGATCATCGAAATTAAGAAATCACCGGCAGGATTTATAGCAACGATAAAAAAAAATTTGACCATTGTGGGTACCGCCAAATTATTTGTGGTACTAAGACTGATCTAAGACAAAGATCAAAAATTATTTCACCACCAAAAATCCCTCATCATGGATACATTCAAATGGTTCATCGGCGAAATCAGCGGTCAGTTTACCTATGCCGCAGGCAGCATATTTTGGAACATACTTCTGTTCGGTTTTTTAGGATTCGTAAGCGGCATTGCCTTAATTGTCGTTGGCCGCAAACGGGGATGGTTTAAGCGGGAGTACCGGCTTTGGTCGTTCGTTGCCAAGCTGAACTACCTCTACCTGCCATTGCTGCTCATGGTGTTTGGCGGCGTCACTGGCAGCTTTTACGGAGTGAAAAAAACGGCTGACCGCTTTGTGGTAAAAGTGGCGACACCCCTTGCCGGATATGCGCAGGAGTATGCCTCCAACATTCAATCCTACCTGCCCGAACCCCAATGGGCAATAGAAAACGACATGACATTGGACGAAATGATAGCGCATGGAGTGAAAGAAAAGGGAGGGCTGAAACCCGGCTCGTTTTCCCACATGGCAGCCGTCGCTATCAATGAAGCCATTGTCGGGTATGTGCTGGATGAACTCGGTGTGCCTGAACTGGTGCGTGACCCTATCGGGGCGATCCAGGCACTCCGGGAAGCAACTTATCAGGCGGCGATGTTCAGTGGCTTAACGCCCAGGTTGCAAAGTGTCTGCGGGTATTCCATCTGGCTGAAATACAAAATAGTGGTGTTCCTGTTCCTCCCGTTTTTGTTGTTGCCGGTTGGGGAGTATTTGATTCACCAGATTTTCAAGGGTTTGCGTGGCAAGGGAAAGCAGACGGGGAGCTTGGTACAGACGACATTGTTGTTGGGATTCGCTTGCTTGTTTGTGGCGTGTGGGAAGGAGGATGGCATTATTGAACCCGTAGTTCCAGCAAATGAGTCGTACATATCTGCCAAGTTTAATGGGAACTTTGAGAAGTCTTTTGAAATTGATGCCTCTTTTACAAAAATCGGTGGAGTACACATTTCCGGCGATAGTATATCTCTTATTACCATAATAGGAAGAACCGAATTAGAATTAGGAACTCCATTTTCCATTATCCTGTTGCAATTGATTTTAGTAACCCCGCCTCTTGCTGGAGAAGTTTATTCAAAAACCGCTGAAAAGTGTGATGATTTGGAAACAGTAGAAGAATGTTCAATAATTGGTTTTACAACGACGGAGGACAAGTACAATGATCAGGTTTATTCAAATGCTGAACACATTATAGGAAATCCCCAGATAAAATTCGATGTACTTGAATTTAAAATTGGCGGAAGATTAAAAGGTACTTTTTCAGGAACCATTATCGGAAAAGAAACTGGTGAAATAATGGAAGTAACCGAAGGCGAATTCGACACTTTCACAGAATAACACAAAGCTATTATTTCGCAATGTTGATGTCTATCGCTGTTTTAGACCATGACCAAAAAAAATATTTTCAACAGTTTGGGTACCGCCTTATTTTTTATGGTACTAAGACAAAGATCAAAAATTACATCACGCTAAAAAACCGCAAAAACATGAAAGGAGAAACGCTCATCTGGGAAGGCAGATCATCTCAACTGATCAATTTGGGTACGTATCTCATTTGCATTGTACTGATAATATTTTCAGTTGATATTTACTGCCAAAGCCCTGATGAAGAACTGCAAAATGTTTTACAAAAACTGGATATGGGAGAACCCGTGGAGCACACGATCATCAACTTGAGCAATGTCAAATTTGCTTCAGGTTCTACTCAACTCGAACCCGAAGCAAAAAATTATCTCGACAAAGTTGCCAAACTGTTGAATTTAACCCCCAACATGAATTTGCTCATTAAGGGACATACCGACAATACCGGCTCGGCAGCTATCAATGAAAGAATTTCCCAGGAGCGCGCCGAAGCTATCAAACAATACCTCGTTACTCAAAACATTGACGAAGGACGCCTTGCAGCCAAAGGTTTTGGAAGCAGTTTGCCCATTATGGACAACAACACTCCTGAAGGACGTGCAAAAAATCGTCGTGTGGAAATCGAGATTTTAAAAACTGAAAATATGAATACTATCCAGGATTTCATCGTGCTCCGAAACGGGGATCGAATTGCTGCTGTCATTGACGAATATGACAATGAAGGGGTAACGTATCGACAATTCAGCATTGATTCCGAACATCGCATTTCCAATGATAGCATTGAAAAAATCATTTTTGCCAATGGGAAGGAAGTGAATTTCGATATTCCTTCCAACCCTTCGGCACAATCAATTGAAGAGGATGAAGTAGAGGAAGCGGAAGATAAAAAAGCTGGTAAGCCAAACTTTAAGTTTTTATTACACCCATTTTACGAATCAACCGCTTTTCACCGTGGCCAATTTGTTGTTGGAGCCGGATTGGGATTTGGAAATAACATCGGTATAGGACACAAAGACAACAATATCTCTCCTCCGCCTTTGTGGATGACTTTGGAAATTCCTTTAAAACACAACCTTGGAGTTGGGTTATCAGGAGGTATGATGAAATGGAAACCGGAATCGATCGAAGGAGTAAAATTCACCTATTTCAGTATTTCGCCGCGATTAGCCTATCATTTCAACGTGATTGAACAAATTGATTTTTATACAGGGCTTGCAATTACCGGAAGGTTTGCCGCATTAAATGCGAAGGAACAAGGGAGAGCGAACCCACTCCGTAAGAATAAATTCGATGCCAGCCTTTTCGTGGGTTTGAGATATTTCTTCAACAATTTTTTGGGCGCTTATGCCGAATATGGCAATGACAATGTTGCCTGCTTCCGCCTGGGTTTGGCAGCCCGCTTTGGAAATTAATCTTTTACAACATTTTTTCATCTCTCGTTTTTCAGAATATTGAAAATGGGCAAATACCTACAAAATCATGAAACATTTCATCTCTCTTTTGATCCTGACCCTTTTATTAGGCGCATGCTGCAAAGATCATTCGGAAATCATCCCAGGACAAAATTTTATACCCGATGATGTATTGGATGCTATTAGAGCAAACGGGCAAATCATATACGATGGGTATAACCCACCGGCGCTCAAAGATAAATTTCTCATGTCTCCTTCAGTGCTTGTGAGTAGTAATTTTGATGATGTTTTTGCCCCCGGTCATCAGTTTGTTGACGCCATCATTGAGTTTTCCAATTTTAATCCTAATGATTTAACCATTAAGGTCACTATAGAAGAAGGTACTACTCAGGGAGAAGGAATTGGAAGTTTCATCTCCGGAGTAGGCAACAATTTTACGGTTTATGTTAAATTGGATACAGAAGATGCAACCGGGCATAAAATCGTTCACGCGGATGTATTTTCAGGAACGCTCGAAACAGGCGGGATTCGAAACCTGCAACGATCAGTATTTATGATTGAAGATAACGGAGATCCTAACAACGATTATATTGAGATCGGTCAAGGGCGGCTTGCAGAAGATGAGGACGGCTTTTCAGAAAAAATATGATTTGTACCCCGAGTAGCTTTTGCTCCAAATCTCCGTTCGCGATTCCAGATCAGCAATAAAACAAACAGCGCTCACCCGATTTAAAAAATATTTCTTATTTTGAGGGTAAAACCTCTGCCATTAGTAACTACCTCAACCTTTTATTAACCATAAAAAAATAATTAAAATGAAAAACATCTTAATCCTGGCGGTAATGCTTTTTTCAGGTACGTTCACTTTTTCCCAGGAAACTTTAACCAACCAATCGATCATCGAATTAGTCGAGCTTGGCTTTGAAAGCGACGTTATTAAGTCCAAGATCAACTCCTCTCCTGCGGACTTTGACACTTCCATTGATGCCCTCAAAGCTTTGAAAGAAAAAGGTGTCCCATCCGAAGTTTTAGCTTTGATGATCGAAAAATCAAAGGAAGAGATTGAAAGCGGCGTGTTCTTTTATGAGAGCAAGGAATTGAAGAAAATCGAACCGACTGTTTTTTCAGGAACAAAGCGCAAGACGCCTGGCGGTCCGTTTAGCATGGGTTATGCCACAACAACGCATACATCATATATCAACAATGCCAGTTCTCCAAATAAAGTGAGTAAAGATGAACAGGTATTCATTTTTCAATTTGACCTGGATAAAAATAACATTGGTTTTGAAAACTGGTGGTTCAAAACAGCAACTTCTCCCAACGAATTTGTGCTCACCCGGCTTACCCAAATCAATAAAAAGAATCAGCGGGAGTTGGTGACAGGGACCTCCAGCAACTTTACCGGCTCAAGCCAAATGGGGATCGACACGGAAGATTCTATTCCTTTTACCATTGAAACCCTGGGAAACGGAAAATATAAAGTTCAGCCTGAAGAAGATTTAAAACCCGGCGAATATTGCTTTTTTTACCAGGGTTCCGTTCCATTAGGCGGATTTAACAACCAATCCATTTTTGATTTTACTGTTCAGTAGGTGCTTGTATTCTAAAGAAGTAATTCATACAGAGGCCTTCCTATAGTTGAATATTGAATTCTATTCAATCAAGATATAAATGCTGGCTGGGATTGACCTTTGATTCAAATTTAAGTAACAACCCAATTCTATCACATTATAAAAAACACAAATTATGAAAGCGGTGTTTGTTTTCCTCTTTGGAATTGTAACTGTTCCGTGCTTTAATCAAGTAGCAATTGATAGTGGTCTTGTTGCCCTTTATCCATTTTGTGGAGATGTACTTGATCGAAGCGGAAACAATAATGACGGTACAATTTACGGCGGGGTCACTTTCGTAAATGACAGACTTGACGCTCCAAATAGCGCTTGTCACTTCAATGGTGTAGATGGTTTTATCCAGGTAGCCAATTCGAATTCGCTCAATAATCTGACAGATAGCATGACGTTATCTTGTTGGTTTTATACCAAGAGTTATGATTTCCAATGGGATTATTGGGTTAGTCTTTTTTCAAAATCCGACCAAGCTTCAACGTCAAGGCAATATTCAATAATCTATGACAAGGAAGGAAATATTTGGTTTGACACTCTAATAGTGGCAAATCAAATATTAGAATTTAATACGTGGTATCAAATTTCTATGACATATGACAGCATGACTGTAAAGTGTTATTTAGATGGGAGTCTTATAGGTACTGAATTCCTTACGAACGGAATTGAACCAAATAATCTTCCCTTAGATATTGGCAGAGATGTACCGATTGCTACCGAATTTCATCACGGTATGATTGATGACATCAGAATCTATAATCGAGTTTTGACAAATGAAGAAATCGGAATTATTTCCTCCACAAACTTTGATTGCAATGCAAGCCAGACAGTCGAATTAAAAAAGAATATAGAAGTAAAATTATATCCTAATCCAACGAT
>CAZKDA010000191.1:0-9615 GCA_964551455.1 uncultured Saprospiraceae bacterium | reverse complement strand
CACTTCTAACAATAACAACGGCAGCCGTCCCCACACCAGCGCCCTGGTGGAATGGATGCCGGCCAACTGGGTCGCTCATTTCGACAGAGGCGAGGCGCAAAAAACCCCGAACATCGCTCCGGTGATCCAGGAAATCGTCAACCGGCCTGGCTATAATTCCTCCAGCTCAATCGGGATTATTCTCGATGGATTTGGAAGCGGAATGCGAAGAGCTTATGCTTACGATGGCAACGCTGCCGAGGCTGCAACGCTCACCGTAACTTACAGCATGTCCGCGCCGCTGCCTATCGAATTGCTGGATTTCAGTGCTCAGGCGCTGGATAAAAAAGTAAAATTAAGCTGGACGACCGCTACCGAAACCAACAACGATTTCTTTAGCCTGGAAAGGAGTGCAGATGGAAGTGCTTTCCGTGAAATCGCCACAATTCCCGGAAAGGGAACCACCACAGATGTACACCACTATGAACATTTCGACCTACAGCCCCAGCCCGGCCTGAATTATTATCGTTTGAAACAAACCGATTTTGATGGCAAATATTCTTTCAGCAAGGTTGTGAGCGCGGAATTCCGGAACGGATACAGCTTCAGGGTTTATCCTTCTGTTGTCAATGACGTCATTACCGTTGAAAAAGATGGCGATCACAAAGAAGACATAAATATCAAAATTCACGACCTATTGGGTAGAACTTACGAGTCATTGAATTTTTCCTCTGAAATCAGGAGCGTCCAATTGCCTTTGATGCAATTGTCTCCTGGAACTTACTTTTTAACTTTGAACGACAGTAAATCAAACGAGACCTTTATATTTATCAAGATTTGAAAGCAGTGAAGTCCCTTTTTATGAAACTGCTTTTTGTTTGTTGATATAATTTTTTCTAAATTACGATCAATCCGTTTATCCGTTTCAAAAAGAAAACTGGATTGTCTTTCCCAAAACCACGAGCTAAAACTTATGCGTTGCAATTTTTTATCAATCCTGCTTTCAGGATGACAGGAAAAATTTGCAGTGACTGGCTGTGACAACCTCATTCATGTTGAGCAGATCGGCTCTTTTTAAAATTCAGGCTTCAACCTGACTCCTTAATTGTTTTCAACAATTCAGATACATTCCGGACTTTGGTAAGCAATTTGCATTTGTAGCATTGTAACAAATGTCAAAAGTGATTAATACATATATTGTTGTCACACGCTTTGATCTGAGTTTACAGATGCAGGTTAAATTCAAAAATTATGTTGTCTTTAAAAAATATCCTCCGGTTTTACAAAGTATTGGCTGCAACGACCTTGTTGCTTGTGCTGTTTGCTTTTAAAGCTTCAGAGCGGCAACATGATAAATATCTATCGTTGAATGTAAAGGGCAATGTAGTTGAGTGTTTTGAAAATTCCTCAAATTTCATTCAGCCGGTCAATTTGGTGAGTTCACCGGTTAATGCGAGCAGCGATGACGCAGAAGAAAACCCGGTGAACGGAAGTGTAAGTGTGAACAGCAGCGACCTGGAACTGATCAATGATGGCTTCGATCAAGTGGTCGGTATGAGATTCAACGATCTTGGCATTCCTCAATGCGCAGTGATAACCAGCGCTTACATTCAGTTTTCGGCGAAAGGAACTGTAGGAAACAGCGATCCCTGCGATTTAACCTTTTACGGTGAAGCAAGCGACAATGCCCAGACTTTTTCAACCAACAATTTTAATATATCCTCAAGACCAAAAACCAATACCTCTGCAAACTGGTTGCCTCCATCATGGTTCATAGATGGTGAAGCTGGTATTTTGCAACAAACCACTGACCTGAGCGCTGTTATCCAGGAAATCGTCAATCGGGAAGGATTTTCAGAAACGAGTTCGATTGTCATAATTGTCGAAGGAGAAGGTGTAAGGCGTGCTTATTCTTATGATCAAAGTCCGTCGGTAGCTCCCGTTCTGTTCCTTGAATACAATTCTCAATTCCCGGATGATGATGGTGACGGAGTTTGTAATGCTATTGATCAATGCCCGAACAGCCCGGAACCTGGTATGTCCTGCGATGATGGCGATCCCGAAACACCCAACGATTATGTGGATGAAAATTGCAATTGCGTCGGTGGCTTTGATTGCCCGGAAATCTTTGCCAATTTCGGCGATCCCTGCGATGACGGAATCCCTGGAACTTATGATGACCAGATTGTCCTGTCCTGTACCTGCGTTGGTTTCTGGGAGTGCCCTGAATTGATGGCCGGCTTTGGTTATCCTTGCGACGACGGCGACCCGAATACCATATACGATTCCATTGATTCCACATGCAATTGCACAGGTGTTCCGTTTATCCAAATCGGCGTAAATGCAGAATCCGATGACGCGGAAGAAATCGTAGCGACCGGAGCGGTGGCTCTGACGAGCAGTGATCTGGAACTCGTCGATGACGTGGATATTCCCCAGGTCGTCGGGGTAAGGTTCGACAGCCTTGGCATCCCGCATTGTGCGGTCATCGTTGCGGCTCAAATACGATTTGTAGCAAAAAACTCCGACAACGTTAATCCAAGTGAAATGATAATCTACGGTGAGGACAACGACGATGCACAGACATTTACCAACGTTCCTTTCAATATTTCCAGCAGAAACAAAACAGAAACTAATGTAACCTGGTCGCCGCCCGACTGGCAAAACAACCAGCAGGACCTGCCCCAACAAACGCCGGATATTTCGGCCATCGTGCAGGAAATCGTCAACCGTCCGGGTTTTACGGACACCAGCGCCATTGCTTTTATCTTTGAAGGCTTCGGGATGCGCAGGGCATATTCTTACGAAGCCGGAGATGCTCTTGCACCCAAACTCTACATCGAATACCTGGATGTTTTTATCGATGATGACAACGACGGAGTTTGCAACGCCATCGATCTCTGCCCCGGAAACCCCGAACCTGGAACGCCCTGCGATGATGGAATCCCGGAAACCTACAACGATGAGATCGATTCAAGTTGCGTTTGCACCGGTATCCTGTTCGATTGCCCCGGTTTGCTGGCCAATGTTTTCGATCCATGCGACGACGGCGATCCCGAAACCCCCAACGATTACGTTGATGAAAACTGCAATTGTGTCGGTGGATTCGATTGCCCGGAAATATTTGCCAATTTCGGTGATCCCTGTGACGACGGCATTGCCGGCACTTATGACGACCAGATTGATCTTGACTGTAATTGCACAGGTATTTGGGAATGCCCTGATTTGATGATGGCCTTTGGCGATCCTTGCGACGATGACGACCCTTCTACACTTGATGACATGATCACTTTGGATTGTGAATGCGTTGGTTCTCCTATCCTTTTTGCAAAAATAGTTATGGGCAGCGATGATGCAGAGGAGTCCGAAACCGGCCAGGTCGATGTTGAAAGCTCTGACCTCGAACTGGTTTATGATAGTAATAATCAAACTGTCGGGTTGCGATTCATCAACCTCGATATTCCGCGCGGCGCCCTCATCGATACGGCTTTCATACAATTCACCTGCGATGAAATGGTCAATGTCGATCCCTGCAACCTCCAGATTTTTGGAGAGGCCAGCGACAATGCGCTTACCTTTGAAGAAGTAAACGGCAATATTTCCGGAAGGTCAAAAACGAACGCATTTGTAGCATGGTCGCCGGACGAATGGCTGGCAGTCAATGACGCTGGTGAGGAGCAAAGGACGCCCAACCTAAAGCCGGTCATTCAGGAGATCGTCAACCGAGGTGGATTCACCACCAACAGCCCCATCGCTTTCATTTTTGAGGGAACGGGCGCCAGGATCGCAATGGCCTATGAAAAAGACCCGGAAAGGTCGCCCGAACTCTACGTGCGATACGATCTGCCGCTGAGCGAAGAGCAGCCTACGCCTGTTGAAAAGCAGCGGCTTATTGTATATCCGGTGCCGACCACCGACCATTTGAATATTGCATTTACGTGCAATTCCGCTGGCAATATTCCGATTCAGATTCTTGATTTCAGTGGGAAATTGTTGCTAAAAGAAATGCGACCGGTATATTCTGGAAAGAACAATATTTTGATAGAAAACCTGGATTTGCAAAACGGGATTTACCTGGTTCAACTTTATTTTGATCAAACCATTCATACTGCAAAATTCATCATTACAAAATAATTGAAGATGCTTTTGAGTTATTTTGAAATATTTCCTTTTCCCAAAACCGTTCACAATTTCAATTCGGAATTCACATTTTGAGCAGGTGCTTTCCCTTTTTTATTTATAACCTCCATTCCTTAAAAACCTTGATTATGCGTTGGACAACTACATCGACGATTTTCTGTTTTTTTATTTTTCTAAACTTCAATGCCTTTGGCCAGACCATTGACCGAGGGCCTTACCTGCAAACTGTTACTCCCCAGAGTATCATCATTAAATGGAGAACGACAAGCGCTACCTCCAGCAAGGTTTGGTACGGCAATGATCCTTCAAATTTGAATTTGACCCTATCCGCCGGCGCCAATGTTACCGACCATGAGATGCAGATCAGCGACTTGTCGCAAAACACTAAATATTATTATGCGGTAGGAAATGCAAATGGTCAAATGGCCGGTGGCGATCCCAACCATTATTTTATAACCAGCCCGGATAATTCCGGAAACCAGACCGTGAGGATATGGGCATTGGGAGACTGCGGCACCGGCAACAGCAACCAAAGAGCCGTCCGCGATGCTTATTACAATTTTATCGGGGCAGATCACACTGATGTCATTCTCCTGCTCGGTGACAACGCCTACTCCGACGGCACTCAGTCAGAATACCAAAATGCGCTTTTTGAAAATATGTATGAAGACAAGCTGATCAACAGCGTTTTGTGGCCTTCGTTTGGCAACCACGATGGCCATTCTTCTTTGAGCGTCACCCAAACCGGACCTTACTACGATATTTTCAGTGTACCTAAAAATGGAGAAGCAGGCGGTGAACCCTCCGGAACAGAAGCTTATTATTCCTTTGATTATGGAAACATTCATTTCATTTGCCTGAACTCCGATGACATCGACGCCGATCCGGAGGAGGACATGATGCAATGGCTCGTCAGTGACCTCGAATCTACAAACCAGGATTGGATCATTGTTTTTTTTCATCACTCGCCCTACACCGGCGAGGAGGGTAATGATTCCGATCATTCATCAAGCGCAACCGATATGAGGGAAATCGCGGCCCCGATCATGGAAGCCGGAGGCGTTGATCTCGTGCTGGCCGGCCATACCCATGCTTACGAACGTTCTTACCTGATCAATGGGCATTACAATGATTCGCCTACTTTTGATCCAAATACCATGATCATCGATGGCGGCGATGGAAGAGTTGACGGCGATGGAGCTTATTTCAAAGAAAATAGTAGCAATGGCATCGGAACGGTTTACGTCGTTGCGGGTTCTTCCGGGAAGTTAGACCAGGATGATTACAACTATCCGGCAATGATCCATAGTTTTGAAAAATTAGGTTCTTTTGCCATTGAAGTCGAAGGTTTGCAATTGAATGCAAACTTCATAGACTCTGAAGGTATTATCCAGGATTATTTCACTATCGTGAAAATGCACGATCCGCCTGTTGTAAATATTACTCAACCAACCGATCAGCAGTACTATCCAACGCCTCAGGTTGTAACCATCACCGCCGACGCCAGCGATGTCAACGGAACGGTAACGCAGGTTGAATTTTTTGTCAACAACACCTCAATAGGAGTGGATAATGGCGCGCCATATTCCATCAACTGGCTTATACCTTCCGAAGGTACTTTCAACATTAAAGCGATAGCAACCGATAACGATGGTTTTTTCTCTTCTTCATCTATATCCATAAATGTGGGTCATTTGGAAAGCTGTGTCCGTGTGAATGCCAGCAGCGACGATGCCGAAGAAAAACCGGATGGCAGTGTCAGCCTTACCAGTAGTGACCTTGAACTGGTCAATGACGGTGGTAATCAAACCATCGGCATGAGGTTTAAAAATCATGGAATACCGCAATGCGCTGAAATCCAAAGCGCTTATGTTCAATTTACCGTTGAAGGCACGGATAACCTCAACCCTTGTAATTTGAATATTTTTGCGGAAGCAAGTGATGATCCTGTAACTTTTTCAGATAATGACTGGAATATTACCAGTCGGGAACGTACCGTCGCTTCTGCCACCTGGTCTCCACCGGACTGGCTGAATATCGGAGACTCCGGAGTTGGCCAACAAACGGTTGACATCAGCCCGTTGATCCAGGAGGTGGTCAACAGACCCGGTTTTACAGCCAATAGCTCAATTGTAATTATCATTGATGGGGTAGGGGAACGCGGAGCTGAATCTTTTGATGGAAACGCGCTTTCTGCTCCTCAAATTTGTATTTCTTACTATCCCGATGGCGCGGATGAAGATGGCGATGGCGTTTGCGATGCGCTCGACCAGTGCCCCGGTAGCCCTGAACCTGGAATGCCTTGCGATGACGGCGACCCCGAAACAACAAACGATACGGTGACAGATGACTGCGACTGCGTTGGCAGCACGACTTACGATTGCCCGGAATTAATGGCGAACTACGGTGATCCCTGCGACGATGGCGATGATATTTCCATTAATGACATGATCGATGTTTCGTGCAATTGTGTGGGACAATTTTTTATGGAGCAAAGCATAACTGCCGGCAGCGACGATGCCGAAGAATCGGAAAATGGTGCGGTAAATTTGACAAGCTCTGACCTCGAAATGGTCGTTGACGATGATGACATTCAAACGATCGGGCTGCGGTTCAATCATATTTTGATCCAGCAGGGAGCGGTCATAGATTCTGCCTATATCCAGTTTACGGTCGAAGAACCGGAAAATATTGACCCTTGTGAGTTGTTGATCTCCGGCCAGGCTGTGGACAATGCGGTTACCTTTTCCAGTGCGGATTTTAATATTTCCAACCGGCCCCTTACAACTTCCACTGTGAGTTGGCTGCCCGATGCCTGGACGATTGATGATGAATCGGGAACTGCACAAAGAACTTCAGACATTTCCGCAGTCATTCAGGAGATCATCAACAGAGATGGCTTTGTTTCCGGAAATTCCATTGCCATCATAATTGAAGGTGAAGGAATGCGGACAGCTTTTTCCTACGACGGTGATCCTCAAAAAGCAGCAAAAATTAAGATTTATTTCAGAGGACAGACCATTGGCGTCAAGCCGGATTTGCAGGGTGGTAAATCCAATGTTTCAGTATTTCCCGTGCCGGCGACCGACCATTTGAATGTTACGTTCAATTGTGTTGCAGCACAGGAAATTCCATTGTGGATCAGTGATTTGAATGGTAGAAACTATTATTCCGGAACCCACAAAGTAGCGGCAGGAAAGAATAAATTGCTACTGGAAAACCTCGACTTACCTGACGGAATGTATTTTCTGCAACTAAGTGTCGATGGTGGATGGCTGGTAGCGAAGTTTATCATTTTGGAATAAATCTCAGGCCCGGGTTTTTCGGTTCGTTGCAGAATAAAAATATCTTGAATTACTACAAATACACAAATAAATCCGGCAGGAAAAGTATCTTTGCTTTCCTGCCGGAATCTTTTTTCCCACGCATTTTATGGCTCTCATCAACCGGCAGGAAATCATCAAAAACCGTTATCGGAAAGTTTGATTCTGGCATGGTATTTTACTTTTACCGCGTAGGAATTGCATTCCCTTTTTTGAAAAAATAAACATCATTTTGAATCGCAAACCAATTATTTGGCAGCGGAATCAAATCATTTTTTACCATCAATCGGATTCTGATTTAAAAGAAATTTTAATATGGTTGGCTCATACAACACTAAAAAAATGAACGTAGCTGAAAAAGTGAAAAAAAATTATACGCTGTACATCGCATTGATCGCGATCATGGTGCTGGGAAATTTTACCGTTTTTCTTCCGCGTGAAACCTTTTTGGCGCTTACCGTGGAAGATGGTCCTTTCGAAAATGTAGCAGCTATAATGTTGGGTTTGACAGCTGTTTTGTTTTTTGTTTTATTTTTTAATAAAAACAAATTTTACAAAACGGAAGACAAAGCGTATTTCAGCACAAAGTCCCGGCGGGTTTTCTTTCTTTTGCTGGGGTTACTATTTATTGTTTTGTTGGGTGAAGAGATCAGCTGGGGGCAGCGAATACTCGGATTTGAAACCCCTGAAAACATCGAAAAGCGAAACATTCAAAACGAATTCAATTTTCACAACCTCGATGTTTTTCATTTGAGAACAGAAAAACTTGATTCGGAAACAGGAGATACCAGCCGCAAAACCGGGTTGGCATTTTGGCTCACCGCAAAGAAACTTTTAATTTATACCTTTGTAACCTACCTTTTTCTCATACCTTTGGGAGTAAGGGTCAGCGAGGCTTTCAGAAACTTAACCCGGAGATTTTACCTTCCGGTCCCGATGATGGAGTTGGGGATTCTGTTTATCCTCGACGTTATACTTTTTAAAGCATTCAAACCCTTTGCTTCTGAAGGAACATCCATGATGAGAGGCTTGGCAGAGGTTGAAGAATTCAACTTCGCCCTGATATTATTTATGCTGCCGTTCATTTGGATCGGTATGCCTTTGAAAAAATTCCCATTGTCAAAAATAATATGATCCCGTTTGTTCAACCCGAAATTCATAAGCGCGAAACCGGAAGCAGAACAATGAAAATCCTGTTACTCAGCGATAGCCTGATCAAAGGCGGACGGGAACGCAGGATGATCGAGCTGATAAAAGGTTTGTTGGAAAAACCTGACGTTCAGACCGAATTGGTTTTGTTCTCCAATGTCATCGATTATCCTGAGATACACGATATTGGGATTCCGCTCCACATTATCGAAAGGAAGCCCGCCAAAGATCCGCGCGTATTTACCAGGCTTTTGAAAATATGTAAGAGATTCCGCCCCGATGTGATCCATACCTGGTCGAGCATGACCGCAATCTTTGCATTTCCTTCTGTAAAGTTGTTGAAAATCAAACTGGTAAACGGAAACATCGCCAACGCTCCGCTCAACCTGAAAATCTGGGACAAAGAATTGTTCCGCGCAAAACTGACATTTCCGTTTTCAGATGTGATCATCGGAAATTCGGAAGCCGGACTCAAGGCCTACTATGCCCCGGAATCAAAAAGCGTATGCATCCACAACGGATTTGACTTCAATCGAATCTCCAAACTCAAAGACACCGAAAACATCAGGGAACAGTTTCACATCAACACCAAATATGTGGTAGGAAAAATAGCAGCATTTACCAACCGCAAAGATTACCATACCTACATCTCTGCTGCGCTTAAAATTGTCAGAATGCGCGATGATGTTACTTTCCTGGCAATTGGCGGCGGCCCGAACCTGGAAAAAGTAAAAAAGCTGGTTCCGGAAAAATTCAGCGATAAGATCATCTTTACCGGACCGCAGTTTGATGTCGAGTCGATCATCAATATTATGAACATTGGCATTTTGTCAACGAATATCGACATCCACGGCGAAGGTATTTCCAACTCGATTTTGGAATATATGGTCTTGGGAAAACCCGTGATCGCAACAGAAGGCGGCGGAACCAATGAAATTGTCCTGGATAAAAAAACCGGATACCTTGTGCAGCCAAAAGCACCTGAGGAAATGGCAGAAATGATCGACTATCTGCTCAACAATCC
>CAZKDA010000190.1:0-9688 GCA_964551455.1 uncultured Saprospiraceae bacterium | reverse complement strand
GGTTTACATCTTCCATAGGTGTTGGATATTCTGTATTACAATGTAGAACTATAATATTTTCTTTATTAATGCCTCCATTTTCCAAAACGAACAAGGCATCTTCTATTTCCTTTAAATCGGCCATCCCCGTAGAAAGAATAACGGGCTTGCCTTTAGATGCAATTTTGTTTAGGTAAGGTAAATTTGTAATTTCTCCTGAAGGAATTTTATAAACATCAATCGCCAATTCATGCAGCAAATCAATACTTTCTAAGTCAAATGCAGTAGAAAGAAATTTTATCCCTGTATTATTACAATAGGCAATTAGTTCTTCGTGTTTTGCTTTGTCTAATTGCAGTTTTTCTAACATCTGAAACTGACTTTCATTTTCTTCTTTTGAATTTGCTATTTGGTAGTTTGCTTTTACTGCATTTTTACTAACCAACTTTTCAGCTTTAAATGTTTGAAATTTAACATAATCCGCCCCAGCAGCTTTGGCTACATTTATCATTCTTTTAGCTAATTCTATGCTTCCATTGTGATTAACTCCAGCCTCAGCGATTATTAATGTTTTTGATTTTTTCATTTCACTTTAAAAAACTAACCTTTGTTTTACTATTTACTTTTAGTCCAATTCCGACACTCCAATTCAATTACCCAATTAGAATCTGTTATCCCCGATATTCCGTTATAGAAAAAACCTTCATTACTTTAAGTGTACAAGTCTTAGAACTGCTACTGAACTCAAACTTTTTGTTGACTAATTATATTCCGCAATCGGCACATGCTTCATAGCAGCGGTGTGTACGACGTAATCGATGTCTTTCATCGCCCGTACCAGCCTTTCTTTGTCACGCACATCGCCAATAAAAAACCGCACCTGCGGGTATTTATCAACCGGATATTCATGCGCCATCTGGTATTGCTTTTGTTCATCACGTGAAAAAATGACCAGGCGTTTGACCTCAGGGTTGTGCTTTAAAATATGGCTGGTGAGGGCTTTGCCCAATGATCCGGTGCCGCCGGTGATTAAAATTGATTTTCCTGTTAATTCCATTTTTTTGTATTGTTATAAATTGATGGATGGATGTCTCGCTTCGATGGGGTTCTTTTGCTTGTGCCCTTTCAGGGCGTGTTTCTCATTTATTCTTAGCAAAGGGCGATGCCCTTCGCTGGGGCTAGTGCCCTTTCAGGGCGTGATGCCTCGATATTTCTATTCCGTGCAGAATATTCACCTTCGCGACCTTTGCGTATCCTCCTCGATCTTTGCGGTAAAAAAACTCAACCATGCCAATCCGGTGGGGTTCGTTTTTTTTGTCTTTTTCAATGCGTGATTCCTTCAATATCTCTATTCCGTGCGCATCATCCACCTTCGCGACCTTTGCGTATCCGCTACGATCTTTGCGGTAAAAAAAAACTTCCTTTATTCCACCCCGCTGGGGTTTCATTTGATTTTTCATCTGTTTGCTATAAAACTTTCACCCTGTCTGCTGACAGGCAGGCCCTTGCGGGGTTCATTAAAGCCAAACTTTCGCCTTACTGAATTTCCGTAAAGAAAAGCGGCGGGGGTAGCCAAAATGAGCGATCCACGAGTAAAACGCTACGATCTGACATTGTATAAATCTCATTTCTTTTTTAACCCGCAAAACAGAACAAAACGCCAAATCAAAAAAAAGCGGTTTACGGCTTGGGTCGCGAAGTGAAAAGCAGCCGATTTTCAGGAAATACAGTATAGCGACGGCATTTTTGGTTATCCCGACACGGCATAGAGCCTGCCACTTTCAACGGCGAGGCATAGCGTAGTTTTGGGGTTTGTGTCGGGATAACAGAATCAGCTTGCTTGCAGCCTTTCAGGGTATGATTCCGTCGGAAGTTTCTTGATATGTGATGTGATGAATTCATCTTCGCGACCTTCGCGTATCCTCCGCGATCTTTGCGGTAAAATAAAACCTCAATTATTCCACCCCGCTGGGGTTTCTTACGGATTTTTCATACAAAAGCTATAAACCTTTCACCCTGTCTGCTGACAGGCAGGCCCTTCGGGGTTTGTATCTACCGGCATAATGTGAAATCAGGAAGTCGAAAAGTCGCTCATAACCAATAACTCAAACAACTTAATTTATGCCTGGCTGACTGCGCTCGGCAGGCTGAGCCTGTCGAAGCATCAACCCAATCAACCTAATTTACGCTGAGCCTGTCAAATCATTATCACATCAACAAATTAGCAAATTAGCAAATTAACACATCACCCATTAAACCTCCTGCAATTCCACCATCCGTTTAAAATGAGGCACTTTTTCGATCAGGTCTGCAAAGTTACCGCTTTCGCTGACCTTACCTTTTCGCATAAATACGATGCGGTCGGCATGGCGGATCGTGGAAAGCCGGTGCGCGACGATCAACACCGTGTAATGTCCTTTCAGGGCTTCGATATTTTCCTGGATAGACCTTTCCGTTTCGGAATCCAGTGCAGAGGTAGCTTCATCCAGGATGAGGATGTCGATCTCCTTGTACAGCTCACGGGCGATGGATATCCGTTGTTTTTGACCTCCGCTGAGGTTGATACCGTTGTTGCCGAGCAGGGTGTCTTCTTTTTCGGGGAGGCTTTCAATGAAATCGTCGATGGCAGCTTTACGGATGGCTTCGTGGAAGCGGTTTATATTTTCAGGATTAGGTTTCGCCCAGAAGGTGACATTATTGAAAATGGTGTCGTTAAAGATCACCGGATCCTGGGTGATGTAGCCGATTCGTTTTTGAAACGAGTTGATATTCAACTGCTCACGGCCAGTTCCGTCGATGCTCATCGTTCCGCTATCAGGGGGTAGCAGTCCGGCGATGATGTTGACCAGCGTGGTTTTTCCGCTACCGCTTTCTCCCGCAAAAGCAATCGTTTCATTTTTATTGATTTGCAGCGAAATGTCTTTCAGCACTTTGGTATCGCCATAGCTGAGGGAGATGTTTTCCAGTTCGATGCTTTTCGCAAATTTTTCAAATGGCTTGCCCCCTTCGGATTCATTGCCTTTTTGCAATTCTACCTGGAAGGCTTTCATGTTTTCAATAGAACCGGAATTGGCCAGAAAATAATTCCAGGCGTTTTGCATACCCAGCAAAGCCGTCAAGGCTCTGTAGAAAAAAAGCAGGCTCACCAAGATCGGCGCCAGGTCGGAACCCAACAGTTTGGTTTGTACCAGTATAACCGCAGCTACAACAAAGATCAATAGCGGTTCCCTGGCTCCGGTGGCTATGGCATTCAAAATACCGATGCGCTTGTTGCTTTTTTCGAGTTCCAGCAATTTGGTGATCAACTTGTCGCCAAAAATATGTTGCAACCCCGTTGCTTTCAGGTATTTGAAATGAGCGACGTGCTGAATGATTAGGCTTTGAAAATCATGAGCATCGCGGGTGAGCACTCTCGATGCGCCTTTTGTGCTGTTGTAAATTTTTTTGTAAATAAAACTGGTCAATCCTCCCCCAAGGCAAACGAGCAAAGCGAATTTAGCATCTACAAAAAATGCAAAACTCATGTACACCACCACCAGGATACCTTGTTCGAATGATTTGAAATATGAGGTAAACGATCTCGCTACCCGATCCACCTCGCCGCTCATGGTGTTTTGTATGCGGCCTACATCAGAAGTGATAAAAAATTTATACGTCAGCCGGTTGAGGGCCTTCAGCATTCGTATCCTGATCTTCCTGATGAAAAATTGCTGTGTGATGACGATGTAGGCATTGCTAAAGTAAGTGAAAAAACCCTTCAGCAAAAAAAACATACAAAGGATCAGCAACACGGACAGCAGGTTGAGTGAAAGCCCGATGGCCTGCATGAAATCCACGATAAAACGGAGATTACCCAATCCTTCCGGATCGACGGTTTCGGCATCGTTTGCCAGTTGTAGCATCGGCAAAAACATAGACAAGCCAAAACCATCCAGCACCCCAACGAAGATGCTCAGACCGACCACGATGAACACCCTGTACCGCAAATACCTGTAAAAGTACGCGAAGTGTTCAAAATTCCGGGTGATGATCTTTTTAAAAAATTTCAAGTATTATTCTTTTGTTCTCTTATGTTTCTTTTGTGGTTTATTTTTTAACCAACAAGACTGTACGAAAACCTAAAGCGACACAGGGCGCGAAGCGGAAATCCCCAGTGATCGTGCATTGCGGATCTGATACACCAGTTCGATTGCCTTTTTGGCGTCCTTGATCCCGAAGCCGCCGCCGGTGAGCACATCCTCGTAACTGCGGGTATGTAAATCAGTGAATCCGCCGCTGAATTCAAATTCTTCGTTACCGATGGTGATGGAACGGTAAGTGCGGACTCCCGTAGCGCGGATATGCTCAGGGATTTGGTCATAATCGATGCTCAGCAGCCAGTTGACGCGGGCTTTCTTCAACCGTAAAAAACCGGAAGCTTTGGTGGCGTTGTGCTCATGGACTTCGTTTTCAATGACGTCGCCGAACACCCACAGCAGCATATCGAAAAAATGTACGCCGATGTTGGTAGCAATCCCTCCGGATTTCTGAATGTCTCCTTTCCAACTGTAATGGTACCATTTTCCGCGTGACGTGAAATATTGCAGATCGACGTCATACACTTCGTTTTTGGGACCATTATCAACCCTTTCTTTCAGTGCAATCACGCTGGGGTGCAATCGAAGCTGCAGGATATTGTAAATATTTCCGGGATGTTCTTTCGCCAACTCTTCCAGAGCGTCGATATTCCAGGGATTCAGCACCACAGGCTTTTCGCAGATCACATTGGCGCCGATGCGCAAACCAAAGCGGATATGGGCATCGTGCAGATAATTGGGGCTACATACGCTTACATAATCAATCGGTGTCCCATTGCGGCGCAGCTTATCCAGGTGCCGGTCGAATCGTTCGAATTCCGTAAAGAAATCTGCATCGGGAAAATAGCTGTCGATGATACCTACCGAGTCAAAAGGATCGAAGGCAGCCACGAGGTTGTGTCCCGTGTCCTTGATGGCTTTCATGTGTCGAGGAGCAATGTAGCCAGCGGCTCCGATCAGGGCGAAGTTTTTCATTGTTTTATTGTTGAGTAGTGGAGTTGTTGAGTTGCGAAGTCGGAAAGTTGCTCAGTCGCTTTTGGGTTGTAATTTTCGGTGGTATGCATTGATTTTATTAGAAAGCTCTTCGATTTTTTGTCTTGTTGAGAACAATTGGTTTTCATCAATAAAATTTAATCTATTTGCAATAATCAAGAAATTCAGTGTTTCCATTAAAGAGCTATACGCTATTTGAAAAAATCTTGCTTTCTCTTTATCTGAAACCCTTGCTGCACCTTCAGCTATATTTGCAGAAACTGAATTGGCAGACCTTCTTATTTGGCTGGTTATCCCAAATTTTTCTTCTGCAGGAAATCTATTTGAAAGCTCATAAATAAGCACTGAAAGGTTGATACTTAAATCCCAGATGTTCAGTTTTTCAAAGGGATATTTATATTCGCTCATAGTTTTTTGTTGAGTCGTTAAGTTGTTGAGTTGTTGAGTCGTAAACAGCAACTTTCCAACTTCCCGACTTTCCAACTTAACATCCTCACAACTTCCCGACTTTCCCATTTATTATTTCATACTTCTCCCCACTTTCCTCACAAATCGCCTCTCCATGTTCGTCAAAAGTCAAACGGTGTCCGCGCTCGCTCATCCAGCCGGATTGCCTGGCCGGATTGCCGACTACCAGCGCATAAGCCGGAACATATTTAGTAACTACCGCTCCGGCTCCAATGAAGGCATATTCCCCGATGTCAATGCCGCAGACGATGGTGGCGTTGGCGCCGATGGTAGCACCTTTTTTTACAATGGTTTTGGCATATTCTCCCCTGCGATTGACGGCGCTACGAGGATTGATGACGTTGGTGAATACCATTGATGGTCCCAGGAAAACATCATCTTCGCAAATCACGCCCGTATAGATGGATACGTTGTTCTGAACCTTTACATTATTTCCTAAAATCACTTCCGGAGAAACCACTACGTTCTGACCGATATTGCAGTTTTTCCCGATCCTGCATCCCGACATGATGTGGCTGAAATGCCAGATTTTCGTGCCTTCTCCGATCTCACAGCCTTCGTCGATGACGGCTGTTTCGTGGGTGAAGTAGCTTTTGGGGGATTGGTTCAAACCTTCGGTTTGAACCGGGGATGGCGAAGGATATGAGGATTTTGAGTTTCGTTCGGAAATAGGGATTTCTTCCATGTTTTTATTTAACCCTTCCGGTTTTTTAATCTGGCTGATTTGGCTCTGACGCAGTTTGTTGATTTTAACTGCAAGGCTTTCAATTTTTTTTCTAAACTTTTCAAGATCATTTTTATTTAAAAACCCAAGCTCTCTGGATAAAGTCAACTGGCTCGAAACTTCCATCAGGCTGCTATGTGCAAAACTGGTGAACCGGATTTCATCTTTCTTTGATAACCTGTAACTCCCCTCTGCCAAATTAGAACTCACGGAAACCGCTGCCCTCCTTAGCTGGCTGATCAGTCCGAATTTTTCATTATCCGGGAAAGCTGCCGTTGTCAAATAAATATCTTTTGCCAGTTGAATAGCCAATTGCCAGACTTCCAGTTTTTCATAGTAAAAAATGTAGGGCATTGTGATTCTTTGGATTGTACGTAGTGTATGCTGCGCGGGGATTTTGGGGGATTTGCGAAGCACAAGTGCTTCGCGGGGATAATGACGCGCAAGCGCGTCATGGGGATAGTCACGCCGTTGGCGTGACGGGGATGTGGGTATAATCTTCTGATGCATATCCGTATCCCCAACTCCGCTTTGCGGAGGTAATCCCCATAACGCCAAAGGCGTCATTATCCCCCTATCCCCTAGATTCTTTCTTCCACCGGATTTTTTTTATACCATGAAAACGCCCGCTGCAACCCTTGTTTTACACCAAACTCAGGATGGTAACCGAGCAACGTTTTGGCTTTTGAAATATCTGCGAGGCTGTGCGGAATATCTCCTTCCCTGTTTTCGCGAAAGACGGGATCGACGGATGAACCTGTGATTTCCCTGATAAGCTGCCAAAGCTCTTTGATGGTGATCCGCTCGCCGCATGCGACGTTGTAAATTTGATTGACCGCTTTGGGATTTTCAGTAAACAACGAAAGTACATTGGCCTGGACAGCATTGTCAATATAAGTAAAATCGCGACTGTAAGTGCCATCACCATTGATAAAGGGAGCTTTGTTTTCAATCGCTGCTTTCATGAAAAGCGGGATCACCGCTGCATAAGCTCCGTTGGGATCCTGCTTGGGACCGAATACATTGAAATAGCGCAGCCCGATGTATTCGAAATGGTATGTTTTGGAAAAAACATCCGCGTACAGTTCGTTGACGAATTTGGTCACTGCATAAGGGGACAATGGTTTTCCAATGATATGCTCAACTTTCGGAAGCTCCTGGCTATCTCCATAAGTAGAGGATGAAGCTGCAAAAACGACTCTTTTGATTTTGTTTTCAACGGCGGCCTGGAAAACATTCAATGTCCCGGTGATATTCACGGCATTGGTCGTGAGTGGATCTTTGATCGAGCGGGGCACAGAGCCAAGCGCTGCCTGGTGTGAGATCAGGTCCATGCCTTCCGATGCTTTCAGGCAGGTATCGTAATCCCGGATGTCACCCTTTATAAATTCGAAGTTTTTATTTTCGTAAAATTCTTCGATGTTTTTTTCGAAGCCGGTGGCGAGATTGTCAAGGACTCTTACATTTCCCACTCGTTCATCTTTGAGTAATGCTTCGACGAGGTTGGAACCGATGAATCCGGCGCCACCAGTAATCAGGATATTTTTTTTAGACACAGATTAACACGAATTTCGCAAATTTATCAGGTTAATATAACCCTTTTGTATTGTAAGGAATTTGAACCGAAATTGATCAATAGCCCCAAAGAACTATTTGCTATTGCAATATAATTCAGTGTTTGTTTTATAAAATCATCATGAATTCCCTCCACAGCTTTTATTTCTAATATCAAGTTG
This sequence comes from uncultured Saprospiraceae bacterium, assembly GCA_964551455.1. Classification (GTDB taxonomy): domain Bacteria; phylum Bacteroidota; class Bacteroidia; order Chitinophagales; family Saprospiraceae; genus JAHDHW01. The sequence continues at coordinate 1,712 of CAZKDA010000190.1, read as the reverse complement.
TCATAAACCACAAAATCAGCGTAAAATTTATGTTTTAGAACTACACCTTTATATTCAACTTCATATCCCTTTTCACGTACATAAGGAATATTTTTTTGCTGGAACTCATATTCCATGGCATCTTTGTACACAATTTCACTTAACCCTCTTCCCAATATTCTATGAATTTCCATACAAACACCTATAATGTTATAACATTCATTTTTATATAAAATGCCTTTGTCCAATTTGTGAAATTTGTGAAAATTCGTGTCCAAACTTGCTATAGACGTGCGTCAACTTTCCCCCTATCCAAAAACCCCTTCACATCATACACAATCGCCTTTCCATTTTTCAAACCATCCAGATCAAGGTCTTTAAACTCATCATGGGAAACCGTGAGGATAATGGCGTTGTATTTTTTCAGCGGAAGCTCGTTGAAAACCTCGATGCCGTACTCGTGTTTGACTTCGGCATTGGATGCCCAGGGGTCGTAAATATCAACGTTGAGGTTGTAGGAAGCCAGTTCTTTGTAAACATCGATAGCCCTGGTGTTGCGGATGTCGGGGCAGTTTTCTTTGAAAGTGATGCCGAGCATCAGCGCATTGGCGCCGTTTATTTTGATGTCTTTTCTGACCATGAGCTTCACGATCTCGCCGGCGACGTACTTGCCCATGTTGTCGTTGAGGCGGCGACCGGCAAGGATGATCTCAGGATGATAACCGGCCTCCTGGGCTTTGCGGGCGAGGTAGTAGGGATCGACGCCGATGCAGTGGCCGCCTACGAGTCCGGGTTTGAAAGGAAGGAAATTCCATTTTGTTCCGGCGGCTTCCAGCACCTCGTGGGTATCAATGCCGAGGAGGTTGAATATCTTGGACAGCTCGTTGACAAAAGCGATGTTGATGTCGCGCTGACTGTTTTCGATCACTTTGGCAGCTTCGGCTACTTTGATCGAACTAGCCTTGAAAGTGCCTGCGGAAATGACTGATTTATAAAGTTGATCGACGGTTTCAGCGGCATCGGGCGTGGAGCCGGAAGTAACTTTGAGGATTTTCGTCACCGTGTGTTGTTTATCGCCGGGGTTGATCCTCTCGGGGCTGTAACCGCAAAAGAAGTCTTCGTTGAATTTCAGTCCGGAAACGCGCTCCAGCACAGGCACGCATTCTTCTTCGGTAGTGCCGGGATAAACCGTAGATTCGTAAATGACGATATCACCTTTTTTCAACACCGAACCCGCAGTTTCACTTGCTCTGTATAATGGCGTCAGGTCCGGGCGGTTGTGTTTGTCAACGGGTGTGGGTACGGTGATGATGTAAACGTTGCAATCGGCAATATCGGCTTTGCTGGTGGTGATCTTGAGACCGACTGTTTGGTGTTGTGGTATTTTGGTGTTGTGGTGTTTTGGTACTAAAAGTACGCTTTGGAGGAGGTGGTCTTCCACTTCCAGGGTATGATCGGTGCCGGCGTTCAGATCATCCACCCGTTGTTGGTTGATGTCAAAACCGACGGTTGCATATTTTTTAGCGAACTCTACGGCAAGCGGGAGGCCGACGTAGCCGAGGCCGATGATGCCGATTTTTTTGGTTTTGATTTCATTTTTGATTTCTGGCATATTTTGAATTAAAACTTCGGGTTCCATAGGTTGTGTTTTAAAATTCTGTATTGACTATTTTTTATAGGTGCGTTTCGACTCCTTGTTTCTTTTTTTCTATGACAAAATTCCCTTTATCTGG
>CAZKDA010000189.1:0-9692 GCA_964551455.1 uncultured Saprospiraceae bacterium | reverse complement strand
TTTTGACCACTAACCACTAACCACTAATCACTATTCCAACTCCTAACTTATGTACCGATATATAAAACGATTTTTTGATTTCACCTTTGCGTTGGCTGCCGTACTCATCCTGGCGCCGTTGCTGATTCCAGTGATCATCGGACTGATGCTGACAGGCGAAGGATATGTGTGGTATTTCCAGGACAGGGTTGGGTACAAAAACAAAACATTCAGTATCTGGAAATTTGCCACCATGCTCAAGAATAGCCCTAACATGCCAGGCGGATTGATCACCACCAAAAAAGATCCGCGCATCACCCCGATGGGAGGTTTCCTGCGTAAAACCAAGATCAACGAATTGCCTCAACTCATCAACATCCTCAAAGGCGACATGAGCTTCGTAGGGCCGCGACCTGTGATGCAAAAAAGCTTTGAACAATACCCGCCGGAAATTCAAAAGATCATTTACAACGTAAAACCTGGGCTTACCGGCATTGGCTCTATCGTGTTCCGGGATGAGGAACAGTTGATCACTAATGTGAAAAACAGCGGCGGAAATACCTGGGATTTTTATCGCTACGAAATCTACCCCTTCAAAGGGCAACTGGAAAAATGGTATCAAAGCAGGCAATCCTTTTTTCTCGACCTCAAGTTGATCTTTTTGACATGCTGGACGGTCGTTTTTCCGAAGAGTGATCTGGTTTACACATTATTCAAAGACCTTCCCAAACGCCCGGAAAGCTCAAAATTTGTAAAACAATATGTCTAAATCAAACACCTACGTCGCCATCATGGCCGGCGGCATCGGCTCCCGTTTTTGGCCGGCAAGCCGGACGGCAACGCCAAAACAGTTTCTGGACATCCTGGGAGTAGGGAAATCCCTGATCCGCCTCACCTTCGAGCGATTCCTGAACCTGGCGCCCGCGGAAAATATCTTCGTGCTCACCAATGCTTTGTATAAAGACCTCGTGCTGGAACACCTTCCCGAATTGCAGGAAGAGCAGGTGCTCTGCGAACCGTCGAGAAATAACACGGCTCCCTGCGTGGCTTATATGGCCATGAAATTACACCAACTCAACCCCGAAGCCAATTTTGTGGTGGCGCCGAGCGATCATGTGATCCTGGATGAAACAACTTTTCTGGAGATTATCAGGGAAGGGCTTGACTTTACAAATGAAAATGATGCTTTGCTTACCTTGGGTATTCAGCCTACCCGGCCAGATACGGGTTACGGTTATATCAATTATGAAAAAAACACTGCCGACGGGGTGCACAAAGTCATTCGTTTTACGGAAAAACCTCAGTTGGATAAAGCAAAGGAAATGCTCGCCAGTGGTGATTACCTTTGGAACGCGGGGATATTTGTATGGCGAACCCGTTCCATCCTTTCAGCTTTTCAAAAGTATGCATCCGATATTTACAACGTGTTGTCGAAGGGCAATGAATTTTACAACACCGAAGACGAGCAGGGCTTCATCAACGAATATTACCCAACGACCACCAAAATTTCCATCGATTTTGCCATCATGGAAAAAGCCGAAAACGTTTATACCATTCCCTCTTCTTTCGGCTGGTCAGACCTCGGCACCTGGGCTTCACTTTACGCAGAATCGGAAAAAAACAGCGAAAACAATGTTGTGAACGCAAATCCGGTATTTTTTGAGCAAGTTTCCGGCTGTCTCGTTAGGGCGCCAGAAAATAAAATGTTAGTTTTGAGGGGACTTGAAAACTTTATCGTTATCGACGAGGGGGATGTCCTGATGATCTATCCCATGGATAAAGAGCAGGATATTAAAAAAGTTACCGAAAGGATTGAAACGACAAAGTATAATTCTTTTTTATAAAACAATAAAACATGCCTATTCTGGGTCAACTGATTAAATCCGGTATCCGTATCGGCGCTACCCGCTCAGAGAAGAGATGGGAAGCCATAATTGACAAGCAGGAAAAAGAATTGATCCGCCTGCTTACCGAAGCCAAAGACACCGCATTCGGAAGGCATTATGGTTTTGAAAAAATCCTCAGCCGAAATGCTCCCGTGCAAGCTTTCCGGGACAGTGTGCCGCTCCACAGCTACGATAAAATTTACGACGAATGGTGGTCGCGCTCCCGCCTCGACGAACCCGATGTGTGCTGGCCGGGGCTGGTGCCCTGGTTTGCACTGAGCAGTGGAACCTCCAACGCCGCGTCCAAGTATATCCCCGTAACTCCGGCGATCATCAGGTCCATGAAAAAGATGACGCGCCGCCTGTTTTGCGACATGGCACATTTCAATTTGCCGGCTTCATTGTTTACCAAACAAATGCTCATGGTGGGAGGATGTACTCAACTAAACGTGGAAAGAAACCACTGGGTAGGCGATATGTCCGGTATCATCGGCCTCAACCGGCCTTACTGGATGAAAAACTACTACCGCCCAGGAAGGGAGATCACTTCGATACCCGATTGGGAAGACCGCATCGACAAAATCGCCGAAGAAGCGCCCAAATGGGACATCGGCTTTATCGTCGGCAACGTGGCATGGGTGCAGCTCATCTTTGAAAAGGTCATCGAAAAGTATGGCCTGAAACATATCCACGAGATCTGGCCAAATTTCTCCCTGCTCGTTCATGGCGGTATTTTTTTCGAGCCTTATCGCATTACCTTTGAACAACTGATCGGAAAACCTGTGGTCTATGTGGATAGCTACATGGCTTCCGAAGGTTTTATCGCTTACCAGCCCGGCCCACATTCCAGGTTGCTGCGCCTCGTCATCGATGCCGGAATCTTTTACGAATTTGTCCCTTTTAACGAGCAGAACTTTGACGAAAACGGCAACCCCTTGCCCGATGCCGAAACGCTCACTTTGGCGGAAGTACAAGCCGGAAAGCAATACGCTATCCTGCTCAGCACCAATGCCGGAGCTTGGCGATACTTGCTCGGTGATACCATCATGTTCGACGATGTAAGGGCGTTGAGTTTCAAGATCACAGGGCGCGTGAAGCATTTCCTCAGCGTGGTCGGCGAACATCTTTCCGTCGATAATATGAACCAGGCGATCCGGCATACCGACCAGCGATTGAACGCGGGGATCAAAGAATTTGCCGTTTGTGCGGTAAAGGACGGCTCCCACTGGGCGCATCAATGGTATGTCAGCGCCGATCATCCGGGACAACTCGACGAAGCCGAGTTTGCATCAATCCTCGATGAAGAGCTGATGAAAACCAATGACGATTACCGCGTCGAGCGGCGATTCGCCCTGAAGGCTGTCCATGTAAAACTGTTGCCCCACGATATTTTTTACGAATGGCTAAAAGTGCAGGGTAAAATGAACGGCCAGGCAAAGGTGCCGCGTGTGATGAAAGGAGCTATCCTTGAAAACTGGAAGGCGTATCTCGATCGCATTTCAAAGAACAGCTAAAACGATATCCGCTGTCATCAGTCGCTTTGAATTCCCGAAATGGCAATGTTTGTTCAGGCTGATCCGGCCGGTAAGTGTTTTAAACCGGAATTGAGCAGAAAAATTTTGCACTTTGCAAAAGTGATTTTTTTAACTTTGGGCAGCATTCTTTTGATAAAAACCTGAAACTCGGATTTTGAAGCACACTAAACCCAAAATCGCCCTCGTCGCCAATTCGACCTGGAATGTTTACAATTTCCGGTTGAATCTCATCAAGGCGCTTGTTCGTAAAGGGATGCAGGTCATCGTCATCGCTCCCGTCGATGAATACATTCATTATCTCAACAAAGTGCAGGGCATCCGCCATATTCCGCTCCGCCACCTTTCAAGAGACAGCACCAGCCCTTTGCAGGATTTGAAATTGCTGATCGAACTGTTTAATATCTATCGCCGTATCCGCCCGGAGCTTATCCTCCATTACACCATCAAGCCCAATATTTATGGCAATCTCGTTGCCCTGGCATTGAGGATACGATCCATCTGCGTCGTCACCGGTCTGGGTTATTCTTTCCTTAAAGAGGGTTGGATAAAAAGACTGACTTTATGGCAATACCGGTTTTCGTTCAGGTTTGCCGATGCCGTGGTCTTCCACAACCCGGATGACCAAAACCTGTTTGTTAACAACAAGATCGTAAAACCCGCCAAAGCTTCCACCATATTGGGCAGCGGCGTGGATACCCGGTATTTCAAACCGCAAAGGCGTCAAACTGCAAGCAGGGGGAAGACCATTTTTACATTTATCGGGCGACTGCTGTACGACAAAGGGATCGAAGAATTTGTCAGCGCTGCCAGGATCGTAAAAACGAATTTTCCCGATGCCGAATTCTGGGTGATCGGCGAGATGGATGCGCACAATCCTTCCTACGTTCCCAAACCCAAACTGGTGAGGTGGATCGAAGAGAAACACATCCGCTATTTCGGTACCACGCAGGAGATACTTCCTTTCATTTCGGCATCCTCCTGCATCGTCTTGCCATCGTATCGCGAAGGGCTTTCCAAAGTGCTGATCGAAGCTGCGGCTGCCGGAAAACCCATCATCACCACTGATATTCCAGGCTGCCGCCAGGTAGTGGAATCCGGCAGAAACGGTTTGCTCGTCCCTGTGAAAAATCCCGTTGCGCTTTCCCTGGCTATGGAATTCTTTTGCCAACTGCCTGAAAAGGAAAGGGAAGCTATGGGTAAACATTCCAGGTTTCTGGCCTTGAAACATTTTGACGAGAAGGTGATCATCGACAAATATTTTAAGATCATCGGAAAGGTGTCGGATTTGAAATTGCTCCCCGCAACTTCAAAAGAAGATATTCTTAGCGAGGGTTGAAGCGAATTACAACCCGCCCGTACCGGAACGGGAGGGTTCGCCAATGTTATCTCCAATCTCCAAGGCTATCCATCATCCCCAACCATCCTCGTCGCGCCGCAGGCGCGTCTATCCCCTCATCCCCCATCCTTATCCTTCTTGGTTAAACTTCCGTCATTTATTATCTTCGCCGCAACAAAATAACTTTTAGCCCATAACTTTTAACTCATAATTTTTTTTAACCGCACAAAGTGCTTCAACTATGGACTCCATACATTTTTCCGTAGAAAACGGGGTAGCGAAGATCACCCTGAACCGCCCGAAAGTTTTCAACAGCTTCAACCGTGAAATGGCTTTATTACTTCAGGTCAGGCTCGACGAATGCGCTGCCGATCCGGCGATCCGGGCTATTTACATCACCGGGGAAGGCAAAGCCTTTTGCGCAGGCCAGGATTTGCAGGAAGCCATCGATCCCAAGGGGCCGGAATTGAGCACAATCGTCACGGAGCATTACAATCCCATCATCAAGTTGATCAGGAACATTGAAAAACCCGTCGTCGGAGCCGTCAATGGAGTAGCAGCCGGTGCAGGCGCCAATATTGCCCTGGCCTGCGACATCACCGTAGCTGCCGAATCGGCATCATTCATCCAGGCTTTCAGCAAGATCGGTTTGATCCCGGATAGCGGAGGCACTTTCTTCCTACCGCGGATCATCGGTTTTCAAAAAGCATCCGCGCTGATGATGCTGGGAGATAAAGTTGCCGCAAAAGATGCCGAAGCCATGGGAATGATTTACAAAACCTTCTCCGATGAAGAGTTTGCCGAAAAAAGCTTTGCCATCGCAACCACGCTGGCTCAAATGCCTACCAAAGGACTGGCTTACACCAAAAATCTGCTCAACCAGTCGTATTCCAACGACCTGACCCGGCAACTCGCCGAGGAGGATAAATACCAGACTTTGGCCGGAAAAACCCATGACTACGCAGAAGGCGTAAACGCTTTTTTGGAAAAACGAAAACCGCTGTTTAAGGGTGAGTAGTTATTTATAAAATAAAACGCAGATTGCGCGGATAGTGCAGATTTGCGCAGAAGGCAGTTCAGTTGATTAGGTTAATTGGGCTGATTAGGTTGATATTCAATTTAAAATTTAGCTATGGGCTTTGAAAGTTTTGAAAAATTGGAAGTTTATAAAAAATGTAGGGATTTTAGAATTGAAATATCTAAAGTTGCTAACCAACATTTCCCGGAGCAGGAAAAGTTTTTATTATACTTGTTCACGGATAAACCCGCCTGACTGCACGGGCAGGTTTCGGATTTTATTAATCCCGAAATTTTCCGTGAACAGTTATACCGATCCCGACACGTCGGGAATTAATTTTTATAATCCGAAACCCGCCTGACGACACGGGCAGGTCTATGCGGTGTCGTGTATAACTGCTCAGATTAAAAGATCATCACGGTCTGTTACAGCAAATATAGCAGAAGGCAGGCAGGTTGCAAGTTCAACACAATACGTTAATGAGCAATAACTTTTAGTAGCATATCCAGTTTAAGCAGCATGCTTAAACTATCTGAGTAAAAATAACCAAACTACCCCCTCACTTCACCTCACCACCTCGACATAATAAGCCAGGTCGGACTTCGGTGGGATGAAAGAAGGTATGCCTTCCTCACCGTAGCCCAAGGCATAAGGAACAAACACCAGGGCTTTCGTTCCGCGGTTCAGGTAAGTCAGCGCTTCGTCGAGACCCGGGGTGACGGTTCCGGCTCCTACTTTGATGGGGAAGGAATTGCCTCCGGGAAAAGTAGAGTCGAAGGTCTCGCCATTGCTGAACATAGCGTGGTAGCGCATCTGGATGACTTCCCCTTCCTGCGGGACGGCTCCACTTCCGGCCTCAATAATAAAATATTTAAGCCCTGAAGGTTTTTCAACGATCTCATCTGCCAGCTTTCCGGATTTGTGATCTTCGATCACAGCTTTTGCCAGCGAATCGATTTCTGCTGTCCGGATACTGTTTTGTTTCTGTTCTGCTTCCACGATGCGTGCGTTTTCTTCTTTTGTTTTAATGTCGATCAAAACGAGGTCGTAGTAAAAGTTTTCGACGTTTTCAAAGCCAGGCGGCAGTTCGGGGATAGAATCAGCCGGCACGATGACGGTTACACTGTCGCCGATGCTCATGAGCCTGATCGCATCGACCGTTGGCGAACTGATCCTCCGGCCATCACGCAATGCCTCAGCGATCTGCGTCCTGGAGACCATCCCGGCATCGCGGCCATCCATCATCAGGGAATCGTCGGCGCTATACGAAAAATAATACCAGGCCACCTCCCCTACCTGCGGTTTCGGGCCTTCGTTTTGAATATGGTGGATGTATTGATAGCCGTTTTCCATGGTTAAAAGCTCATTGCCGACAGGCGACTCTTCGTTGCAGGACATAAGGCAAAAAGCCATGAGGCTGATGAAAAATGTTGGAAACAGAATTTTGAACATAAAAGCTGGTTTTAAAAAAATCTTATGATAGTTTTTACAATTCAGGGGTTCAAAAATAAGATTTTATACCAACAATATTCGTGTTCCGTTCCGGCGATTTCCAAATCCCGGAACTGCAATATTCTGGATGCTTTCTATCCGGTTTGAAGTAAATTTTGTAAATAGCAGGAAGATTAAAATCACTTCGCCATGTACAAACCTTTGCTCGTCTTTTCGACCCTGATCCTGTTTTCCTGCAACAATTCCCCGCTCGGCAAAAAGTTCGATGCCAGCCGCTATGACATCGATTCGAGGATCATCCAGGAAAAAAAGGACATCCCGGGTTTCGATAAATTTTTGTTGAATTACGCCATCCTGCGGCACCGCGATCATTTCAACTATGAGATCGAAGGTAAGACCTTTGAGGAGATACTTACTCTCGCCCGCGAACTCATGGACAAAGGCATGGACATCGAAGAAGTTTTTAACAAAAACGGCGAAGAAGATCATCTCAAAATGGAGACGCAGATCGAGGGCACCGGCGTCGTGCGCAAAACTCCCGACAGCAAAAAAATGATCAAGGTGATGAAATTCAGCTGCAAATTCACTAATGTTTCGGATACGGATATTGCCCTGCTCAGCAGCACGTTCCAGTTGGAAGGCCCGTTTAAAAAATTCATTACGGCAGCCGGTTACGACATCAATTGCCTGATCCGGGCAGGAGAATCTTTGAAAGCGGATTTCATCCTGGATGCCCGCAATATCCAGCAAAACCTTGAATTCAACCAAAAAGTAGAAACGCCTTACCTTTATCTCGATGAGATCATCGCCAATTCGACGATCATTCCGTCAGGAAACACGGTAATTACCGACCTGGAATTTTATGAAAAATGCGACTTCAAGGGGGAGCGGCTAAGCCCTTTCAAAGTCTATGATTTTTACAAAGACTTTGATCCCGCCACGCAGATCATAAAAGACGAAAACGGCAAGGCCATCAGGATCGATTACGGCGATGCGCATTTCCAGATTGAGGACAACGAACAACCGATAGATTTCATCCCCGCGAAATAGGTTTTTCCGGTTTTTAAAAGACCATTGTATTATGCAACTCTTACCAAAGAGTTATAATCGCGGGTTCGTTCTCATTATGATAAATGAAAATATTACATTTGTAGCGCTTTGAAACCGGAGGGTTGAAAGCAACTGACAAATTGCGGTGATCCTTTGGATGAATGTTACGAAAAAGCCGTTGGCTGCTAACCGGTAGTTTTTCAAAAAACTTTTTTTCAACTTTCTTCACTTAGTTTAAACCAGATCAGCCTTTGGGATATTTATATTTTGTCTGTGAAAAACTCTAAGAAGAAGACATCAGATTTCAGACCTGCCCGACATTCAGGCGGGTTTCAGACACCGGAAATCCCGATTTGTCGGGAACACCGGATACCGGATACCGGACACCTTAATATTTCGACCAATTACTAAATACAACCATTTTGAATTAACTTAATAAAACAATTACATCATGAAAAAACCAGTATTTACCTTTTTAATGTTATTGGGCGTCATGCTTTTTGCTACCACTACCATGCAAGCCCAGATCGAAACCCCTGCTCCAAGCCCGTCGGCAAAACTCAAGCAAACCGTTGGGTTGACCCAGATCACCATCGAATACTCACGCCCTGGCAAAAAAGGCCGCGAGCTGTTTGTCGATGTTGAAAAATGGGGCAAACCCTGGCGTACAGGCGCCAATGCCGCTACCCAGATCACTTTCAGCGACGACGTAAAAGTGGAAGGAAAAGATGTACCCAAAGGAACTTATGCCCTTTACAGTATCCCGGATAAGGAGAACTGGACGGTCATGCTCTACAAAGACCTCAGCCTCGGCGGAAACCTCAACGCTTACGACAACAATCAGGAGCAATTGCGATTCCAGGTGAAAACCGTAAACATGGATGTCGAAATGGAAAACTTCGCTTTCCTGGTCGATGAGATCACCGACAATTCTGCCATCGTTGGTTTTGCCTGGGGCAAATACTACGTGCCTTTCAAAGTGGAAACCGAAGTAGAATCCAGAGTAATGGCTTCTATCGAAAAAACTATGGCCGGCCCTTCGAGAAACGATTATTACCAGGCCGCAAGGTATTATTACAATACCGGCAAAGACCTCAAGCAGGCGCTGGCCTGGGCGAAAAAAGCCAACGAAATAGAAGCTAAATACTGGCAACAACGCCTGGAAGCGCAAATCCACGCCAAACTCGGAGATAAAAACCGGGCCATTGCCAAGATCGCCGAATCCAGCGCCGCCGCCAAAGAAGCCGGAAATCCCGATTATGCATCCGAAAATGATAAAATGGCATCCGAATGGCAGGCCATGAAATAATTTTTTTTATTTTTTTTTTATTTTTTTTTACCCTGGCTTCGGCGGGGGTTTTGTGTTTAATTGTTGGGGTTGGGTATCTGGTTTCCTGTGTCCGGTTTTCGCGGCAAATCGTGGTTGTTTTTGTCGT
>CAZKDA010000188.1:0-9757 GCA_964551455.1 uncultured Saprospiraceae bacterium | reverse complement strand
CGGGATAAAAGTTAAATTCGAGCTGATGATCCCCCGCAGGTATCTCTGCTGATATGAAAATTTCTTCCTTTTGAAAATGTGGAATGACCCGGTCATTGAGCCTGACTTCCCAACCGGGATAATCTGACTGGAGGAACACAACCCGGCCATCGGAGGGAAGCGAAACCTTCGCTTTGACATTTGCGGGGGAAAAAGATTCGATTTCGACAAAATCGGCGGCATTTTGATAAACAGTATCCGCAACATTTTCCACATAAACCAACGGGTGTCTTAACTTTTCAATCTTTCCGGGACTGTCGTTAAATTGTTTGAAGTTTTTAATCTTAAAATTATTGTAACCATCGAAAGCAATTTTTTTGAGCAGCATATTATTGTTGTACCAAACCGGATAATATTCGCCATCGCCAAAGTGCATGTTCGCACTGATGTCCTCTTTGGGGATCGGAAACCCTTTGGGCAACTGCCTGACTTTTGCCTGGAGTTGCGGTGCGCTTTGCTCTGAAGCAGCCGTGATAAACAGGTTGAGTTGTACGGATAAAAACAAATCCAGAGCGATAATGATCACCAGGTATTTTGATAATTGATCTCGCTTTTTTTGAATGATAAACAACAAAAAAGCGAGTAGTGCGATTTGAATCGGCGCCTGGATCAGCACCATCTGGCTGTTGTTGGATGCGGCGATAAAATCCGTGATGGCTTTCGCCGAAAATCCAGCCGGCAGGAACAATGCACTTTTTTGAACAGCAAATAAAAAAATGCCCAGAAGAACGAGCAGTAAAATATATCCCAAAACTTTTAACCTTTTCCAATCTGCTTCACTTGCCTCATTGCGCCAATATTTTTGTAACGCAATGCCAAACAGCAACAAAAAACACAACAAGGCAAATAACCGGAACAAAGAAGGATACATGAATAAATTCATCATGGGAACGTAGTGGTACAGCCATGCCCGTAGAAATGCATGATCGCCCATCGCTGCTATCAGAAAGGCCACCCCGGCAAAACCTGTCAGAAAGATCTTTGGTTGGGGTCGAATAAAAAATGCCAGACCAAAAAACAGCAAACCCAACAAACCGAAATAGCCGTTTGCCATTGAAATAGCCGTTTGAAAGAATTCTTTATTTCCGCCGGTGGCAAATGGCAAAACGAAGGAAAGATAACTTTGTGGGGAAAAAGGGATCATCTGCACCTTCTCCAGGCTCAAACCATCAGCCCGAACCATGTAGGGAAGTCCCTCAATCAGGAATGCCAAAAAAGTTATCCCCTGCAACGCAAAGATCAAAACGAAAAGAAAATTATTGGCCAAAAATCGCCAAGCTGTTGTAAATTCTTTTTTGTAAAGTTGCTGTGACCAATGGATCAAAAAGGCGATCAGCAACAAATAAAAGGTAGTAATAATGAAAGCCGGATAGCCTCCCGTCAGCAATAAAAATGAAAATAGAGCCAGCCCAAGCGCATCAACCGGAGCATTATAAAGCATGAGCTTGCGGTAGTAATAAAACACAAAAGGGATCCACGCTGCACTAATGATCCAGGATAAATGCTGCGCATTTCCAACAAAAAAACCACAACAGGCGTAACCCACTCCGACAATTATGGCAACATCGTCGCAAATCCCGAAGACTTCCGACAGCTTTTTCATTCCAAAAAAGGCAAAAACGATGTGCAGAAAAAATTCCAGGTTGATCGTAAACGGGCTGTAACCAAATACATTCCCGATGATCCATACGATGGGGTAAAGCGCTCCGCTTTGCGGATCGACATGCAACGGATAACCAAGATTGATGTAGGGATTCCAAATTGGCAGGACACCGTTTTGGAGGCATTCCCCGATCAGAAAACGCATGGGATAAAACCAATCCATGATGTCGAACTTCATGGAATACTGAAGGCAACTGATCGGCCAGTAAGCCACAAAGAGAAACAATATTGCCAGGAAAGATTTTTTGTTTTTTGTAAGCCTCACGCTATTGATCGATATTTGATTTCACACCGGAAAAATAACATAATTCATCGATCTTTATTCCACGAAACTTATTGCCCCGAGTTTGGCACAACCAAACTTTTGGCTCAATGGATAAACAGGATCTTGGCGACGATCGCATCCGGCTTTTCCGGCTGCTGGGTACTGGTGCTGAGCACGAGGTACACTCCCGAACTTGCTCTCCGGCCATTGTAGTCTTTTCCATCCCAGATAGCCTGACCGCCTGTAGCCCTGGTTTCAAATATCCGTTGGCCATTGATATCTGTGATCTTTACGTTAGCATCCCTTGCGAGACCTTTGATCGCGATCGGGCCTGTGTATTCGGGGCGAACGGGATTTGGAAATGCATACACCTCTTTGGTGTTCACAATGCCGCCTTCGGTAGCATCGTACCGCACAGAGATCAAGCCGTTTGCGGTACCGATAAACACTTCGCCGGTATTGTGGTCGATAGCAATATCGGTAATTACATTGTCGAAAAGCGGGCTGTTATCTTTGTTGAAATATGCGATCTGCTCTTCACCGGTAGGCGATTGAACGAAAACGCCGTTATGAGTTCCGAACCATTTGCGGTTAGCGCCGTCAACGGCAATCGCTGTTACAATTTCCGTTTCCAACAAATAAGCATTAAACCCGCCTACATTGACAATCCTTTTCGACCCCTGGCAAATATCTGCATCGAAAGCGTTGCTCCTGCATTCAAATACCACAACTCCCTGGTTGGTACCTGCCCAGACATTACCGTCGAGATCAACGGCCAGCGAGTTGACCCTGTTTACGGGCAATTGACTGTTGGCTGTGGAGAGTGTTCTGATCTGGTCATCATTGGGATCATTGATATCGCCTTCATTGAAGATCAAAATGCCCTGATTTCCTCCATCAACTGAAAACCATTTGTTGCCGCTTTTGTCAATAACCACATGACGAATGTCTTTTATAGTTGTGGAAAAATTGTTTTGGAAAGTGCCGTCGGATTTTAAAACGACGATCGGATTTTGTGCGGTGTTGTTGCTGATCCAGAGGTTGTTGTTTTCGTCGAAGGCCAGCCCTGCAATCCGAACCCTGCTCGGATCGGCGCCTGTGGCGAGCGGAGAATTGCTTTCATTGTAAAAATGAAACTTGTCGCCGTCCATTTCCAAAAGACCGACATCGTAAGAACCGACGTAAACTTTTTTATTGCCGGGGTGCACAGCAATTCGATAACATTCCCGGAGATCGTTCAGGATAAAAGGGTAAGTACTGCTGTTGTAAACATTCCATTGACCGTCGATCAGGGAATAATATCCGTAAGGGTTTCCCGCACCGGGTGTTTCGGTGGCGATCCAGAGGTTGCCGTCATCAACGACAATATCGGAGACATGATGAGAATAAGGCGCATTGATCTGAATAGAGCTGCAATCATTCAGATAATTGCCGGCAAGGCGGATATTTCTCCAGCGGTCGGAAAACCAGATATTCTGCTGCTCGTCTTCGATGGCGTAATACGGTCGGTTGACGCAGGACGGGCCGGCGGTTTCATAATTATGTTCTTTGTTGAAAAATAAGACTGTTCCCGCGCAATCGCTCCCGTTGACGCCACAATACAAACCAACGAGCATGTGTTCGCCTTCGGCGGTGAGGAAAATGACCCGATGGTTGTTTTCAAAATGAATAAATTCAAGCGCTCCCTCGTGGTATTGAAACAAGGTGTCGTTCACATCGAGGTAAAGTTTATTGTTATAAACGACGACAGCATTTGTGGAGTAATCCTCCGGGAAACCATATTCCGGGCCTAATAGCTCCCATTCGCCGTGATTCTGCGGATTGGCTTGCGGGCCAGTTGAAATCCTGTAAATACCTTCATCGGTTGCTGCATAAAAATTGTTTTCAAAAATAGTAAAGTCGTTCACTTTGGTACCCAGCTTTGCGGTAAAGCCAAACTCTTCACGGTCAATGTTCAACTCGACGACGCCAAAGCCACAGGAAAAGTAAAACAGGTCGGCGCTGCCCTGGTAAATATTGTAAATAGCGCGGTCGCCTGCCAGGTCGAAATTTTTGATGTGCGGAAGGTTGACGATACGGCCGGGTTTTATCAGGTCGATATTGCTGTTGGCATAAGTGGCGATCAGGGTTTCATGTTCCGGAGCATATTTCAAAACGCTCATTTTAATATCTGACAAGCCATTTATTTTTGTTAAAAATTCAATGGAATGATCTGCCTTGCCGATAGAAAAAATAGAAAAGGGAGAAGCAAAATAGACTTTGGAACTGCTTTGGGTGATCGATTGCCCGATCGGATACGGCAAATGCGATTTCCATTGATAGAGTTTTAAATCGGACTGGGCTGAGGCCATGTCGGCCATTGTAAATATAAGCAACAAATGAAGTTGAAATTTGCGCATGTGTCTGTCTATTGAATTTGAACTAATTATTTTTTCAAAAAAGTCATCGTCCTTTTCGTTTCTCAACAACTAACTGACCCCAAAAATAATTATTGTTTTGTGATGTTGGTAATTAAACCGGATTGACAGCCAGCGGACTGGCCGGATGATCTTTCTCATTTGTTTTTATAAATATTGGCGGTTTCGAGGTATTCAAAAACCGCTTCGGGAACGAGGTACTGAACCGACTTCCCGTGTTTTAAACAGTTGCGGATATAGCTGGCAGATATTTGCATCAGCGGCGCATCGAAGCATTGGATATTAGGGCGAGCGGCCAATTCTCCAGGTTCATAAGCCGGGCGGTTGTAAACATAGATCCGGTAATCACGGAGCAGTATTTCATAATTTTTCCACTTGTGGAGCGATCTCAGGTTGTCACTTCCCATGATCAACACAAATTCGTGATCGGGATATTTGTCTTTGAGGTGTATCAGTGTATCGATAGTGTAAGAGGGTTTTGGGAGGTCAAATTCGATGTTGCAGGCTTCGAGCTTCAGGTTGTCGCCAATGGCCAGCCTGACCAGGTGGAGCCGGTCGTGGTCTCTTGCTAATGTACTTTTAGGTTTTAAAGGATTTTGCGGAGAGACTACAAACCACACTTTGTCCAGGTCGGTTTGGGTAGCCATGAAGTTGGCGATGATCATGTGTCCGATGTGGACAGGATTGAAAGAGCCGAAAAATAACCCGATCTTCTTTTTAGCGCTATTCTTTATTTTCAGAGACATTTTGCATTTCTTCTTTCAACATTTCTTCATAAATATCAAAGATCTGCTCTACCATTTCATTTGACAGATCTTCGCCGGCCAGGGGTTCGTTGACAAACCATGTATCATCCCGATGGATCAGGTTAATTTTCTCTTCAAAGGTGTCCAGTGCATCGGAATAAACATAAGCACACACTGCCGAATCATTGTTTACCAGGCAGTTCATTTTGCTGATCTTGAATGGCATGATCTCGCCCTCATCTTGTAGCTCCAGCGCTAAGGTATCGATCATATCTTTGGTGATCTGGGTGCTGAGTTGTTTTGCATTTTCAAAATCGCTATTATAATAATATTCAACCCAAAGCTGTGCTGTTTTTTCTACGGACAGTTTTTTTTCGCAGCCGGTCAGCAGGCAGACTGCCATCAGGATTAAGCCTTTTATTTTCATTGATGAGTTGCTTTTTTTTGAAAATATAAAAAAAGAGACGCTTTCAAGTTATAAAGCGTCTCTTTTTCCCGATTTATTATCTGCTGTTAGTTGCTCAGCATCACGGGCATGACCAGCATCAGGATTTGTTCTCCTTCCGCAATTTCATTAGGGAGCAGGATACCGGCGCGGGTAGGGCTGGAAAGCTCTATTTTAATATCATCGCTTTCGAGAACATTTAGCATTTCAATTAAAAACTTGGCATTAAAGCCGATGGTGAGGGGTTGGCCTTCGTAAGAACAAGTCAATTGTTCGGTGGCCTCATTTGAAAAATCAAGGTCTTGAGCGGAAACGGTAAGACTTGCGTTTTTGATGTTAAGAATTACCTGGTTGGTAGTTTTGTTGGCGTAAATCGCAATTCGTTTCAGTGAATTTTGAAAATCGGATCTTACTACGGTTAAAAGATTCGGGTTGTCAACAGGGATGACGGCATTGTAATCGGGATATTTTGCATCGATCAGGCGGCAAACCAGATGCACATCCCCAAAAGTAAAAAAGGCATTGGCTTTGTCAAATGAAAGGGTTACTTCTCCGTCGGAATGCAAAGCTCCCTTGAGCAGGTTCAAAGCTTTTTTAGGAACGATAAAAGCAGTGGATACATCGCTTTTAATATCGCTGAACACGTATTTTACCAATTTGTGCGCATCGGTTGCCACGAAGGTGATCTTGTTGAAATCAACCTGGAAATACACCCCTGTCATGGCTGGGCGCAACTCGTCGTTGCTGGTGGCGAAAATCGTTTTGCCGATTGCCTTTGAGAGCAACGAGGTGTTCATGGTTACGGTATCTACGGTATCTGGTTGCGGGATCCGGGGATACTCCTTTCCGTCTTCGCCGGCCAATTTGTATTTTCCGTAAGCGGAAGTAATTTCGATGCCAAAGTTTTCATCGTTTGCTGTGAAAGTGATCGGTTGCTGGGGCAACTCTTTGAGCGTATCCGTTAATATTCTGGCGGGTACGGCAATGGTTCCGCTACCTTCTGACATGACCTCGATGGAGGTCACGATAGAAGTTTCGAGGTCGGTAGCCGATATGGTTAGTTTTTTATCGGAAATGTCGAATAAAAAATCTTCCAGGATAGGCATTACCGGGTTGGAACTTATTGCGCCCCCTGCAATTTGTAATTGTTTTAATAGTTCTGTTGAGGATACGCTGAATTTCATTATATCGATGTTTGTTTAACCCCGACAGTCGGGGCAGGTCTGACTATGTAAAAAATGCAGGTTTGGGTTGTCAATTTCTATTGGCAACTCCAACCACAAAAATAATCGTTCTGACCATATTATTTATCATAAAATATTAACATTCTGTTGATAACTCAGGATCGGCGTTTTCGCAACTGATTTTATGGATCGGATCCGCAGCGAAGGTACTTTTTAATCTCGCAAATTTACCGCTGAAGTGCTTAAATCCAATTACCGATTTTAATTCTTAATTTTGCCATCGCTTTTTTTAAAAACAAATTATGCCAGACAGATCCAGGCCGCCGGCCATTCACGAAATTTCGAAATTTGATTTACCCGTTGCAGAAACCATTTCGCTCGACAATGGAATCCCCGTAAAAGTTATCAGCAAAGGAACACAGGATATCCTCAAGCTCGAAGTCGTCTTCTTTGCCGGCAGGCCATTCGAACGCAAAAGGCTGGTTGCCCGCGCTACTTCCGCTTTACTCAAAGAAGGGACAGAAAATTTTACCGCTGCCCAGATTGCTGAACAAGTGGATTTTTATGGAGGCACATTGAGCATACCATTCAATCTCGATACTTCAAATATCGTTTTGTACAGTTTGTCGCGGCATTTCGAAAAACTGCTGCCGCTGTTCGCCGAAGTCATTTTGGCTCCTGCTTTTCCACAGAAAGAACTGGATACTTTCATTCAGAACAGCAAACAACGGCTCCAGGTCGATCTTTCCAAAACCGACGTGATCGCTTACCGGAAAATAACCGAATACATTTTTGGCGAGAACCATCCATACGGATACAACAGCCTTCCCGAAACTTATGATGAGCTACGCCGTGAAGACCTGTTGGATCATTACCGAAATAATTTCAGCGCTAAAAACTGCATGATCTTCTTCAGCGGGAAAATAACCGATGAAAATATCGCATTGCTCAATAAATTTCTGGGAAGAAAAATGAATGTCGCTGTAAAGCCTACACCTGTTCTCACTCAGGCATTTTCACAACCTGAAAAAATAAAGATCACCCATCGCGACAGTGTACAGACTGCCATTCGCATCGGTTGCCGGCTTTTTGCGCGAAATCACCCGGATTACAACGGATGGTTTGTGTTGAATACCATACTCGGCGGCTATTTTGGCTCGCGCCTGATGACCAATATCCGGGAGGCCAAAGGTTATACTTACAATATTTACTCTTCGCTCGATACCATGCGTTACGACGGATGTTTTTATATCGGCACGGAAGTGGGCAACGATCTTGTCGATAAAACCTTGCGCGAAATATATCGCGAGATGAAAAAATTGCGGGAAGTACCGATTGCAAAAGATGAACTTTCGATGGTGAAAAACTATCTGCTCGGAAATATGCTGACCATGCTCGACGGCCCCTTCAACATGATGGACATCGTGAAGACCATAGCAATCGAACAGCTTCCTGAAAATTCTTTTGCTGCCCTGGTGGAAAACATCAAGACGATCACGCCCGACGAGATCAACTCATTGGCAAACAAATATCTCGATCCTGAAAAAATGTGGCAGGTAGTGGTAGGAGTTTAAAATAGACTTGAACCGTGTATCCGGAGAAGTTGATCATCAAGATAGCACAGCCTGTTTTTATATAAGGGAACTTCTAAAAATTGCCTCATCAGAATTTTTTTGCAATCTCAATCTAATGGAAAAACGTTTTTAATTCCTGATAATCAATCTCTTGCGATCTTTGCGAAAAACCTTCGCGATCTTTGCGGTTAAGATTTTTGAATTTTTAGAAGTCCCCATAAAGCATTGTTTTGCAATAATATAACAGTTGACCAAACCATAGACAATTTTTGACAACAGTTGTTTTGCAAAACATAAAACGAAACCGGCGCAACATCAGTTAATTATTGTACTTTTGCAAAACGTTGAGTTGACGATTAATTTTAATATCAATTGAACTAAACATGACAGGGGATAATCTCAACCCCATACAAACGGCATAAATTTGATGTACCTTTTGTTGAAATTTTGTGATCGGATTATTTTTTTTCAATTTACACAAATTTTAATTTCTTTTGTGTTCTTACGAAAAAATATAAAACCAAACTTTACAAAAGGAGTAAAACAATTAGCAATTGGTAACACACTTTCACAAAAAAGCATTTAAACGGGTTTAAACACTTAATGAAACTATTCAATTTTTTTACCCAGGAATTGGCCATTGACTTAGGCACTGCCAACACCCTGATCATTCAAGACGGGAAAGTAATTGTCGATGAACCTTCAATCGTAGCCATTGACCGGAGAACCCAGCAGACCATCGCTGTCGGCAACAAGGCAATGCAAATGCACGAAAAAACACACGAAAACATAAAAACCGTCCGCCCCCTGAAAGACGGAGTGATCGCGGATTTCACAGCCGCAGAAAGCATGATCGAAGGGCTGATCAACATGACCGGGCGAAGGCGCAGATTTTTTACGCACATGAAAATGGTCATTTGCATCCCTTCCGGGATCACCGAAGTTGAAAAACGCGCTGTTTTCGATTCAGCCGACAATGTCGATTCCAAAGAAACTTACCTGATCCACGAACCGATGGCGGCAGCGCTGGGTATCGGCCTCGACGTCGAAGCCCCTATCGGAAATATGGTCGTAGATATTGGAGGAGGCACCACCGAGATCGCTGTAATCGCGCTTTCGGGTATCGTTTGCGACCAGTCGCTCAGGATCGCCGGAGACGAGTTTACAGCAGATATTATGAATTATATGAAGCGGCAACACAACATCCTGATCGGAGAACGCACCGCTGAAAAAATTAAAATAAACGTCGGTTCAGCGCTTCACGAACTGGATGATCCTCCACCGGATTATGCCATCAGTGGCCGCGACCTTATGACCGGAATTCCAAAACAAATTACAATTTCTTACCAGGAAACAGCCCATGCCCTGGATAAATCCATTTCGAAGGTTGAAGATGCTGTTTTGAAGGCGTTGGAATCTACACCC
>CAZKDA010000187.1:6976-9802 GCA_964551455.1 uncultured Saprospiraceae bacterium | reverse complement strand
TAATGTTTTGAAATTTCCTAATCGGCGCCTATAAAATTCAATTTCCCTGATTTAGTTTTTTACCGCCTTGATGAAAAATTCCGGACTGTCTGTAAAATTGTATTTCAGGAATCGCCGCTTTTTGCTTTGATTGCTGATTCACCCAGTGATGAAAGTCATTTACAACTTATCCGGTTGTTTCTATCTTTGGCACAATGGATTTCAATCGAATACCCAAGTGGTTTAAGTTGGTGATCGTTTGTTTGCTGTGTATTGGATTAGCAACGCTTATCGGTTTATGGATACGATTTTTTTAACACATAAAAACAAAATCATGAAAAAAAACATGTCAAACACAGATCGGATTATCCGCGCCATTGTAGCGGTAGTTTTTGGTGTTCTTTATTTTACCGGGACCATTAGTGGAACATTTGGGCTTGTTTTAATGGTACTGGCCGTTGTTTTCCTTTTGACTTCGCTGGTAAGTTACTGCCCGCTGTACAGCGTGTTTGGAATTTCAACCTGTTCAACAGAGCTTAAGAAATCCTGACATACTTGCTAGGTTTTCGGAGCAAAGTGGCTGTTTAAGTATTATGTTTTTATAAAAACTTACAAAGTGCTGGCTATTTCGCTCCACAACTCTTCCGAAATGATGCGGATGTCGTATTTTTTTGCGGCATCGAGTTTACTTTTTCCGGGTTTGTCGCCTACGACGAGGAAATCTGTTTTTGCGGAAATGGCATTTGAGGCTTTGGCTCCAAGCTGCCGGGCTATTTTTTCGAGGGCAGCTCTGGGGTGTTCGAGCTTTCCGGTGAATACAATAGTTTTATTCAGGAGGGTTCGTTTGTAGGCATCGTTGAGCATTTTCAGCCATTGTTTTTCCGTCAGGGATTTGATGTTGTGCTTTTTCGCGGCATCAAGTTTCACCGCTCCCGGATTTTTTCCCACCACGAGGTAATCCGTTTTGGAAGATGCCACGTTGACGTACCTTGCGCCTACGGTTTTCACTTTTTCTTCATGGGCATTACGACTTTCAGAGAGCGCTCCTGTGAATACGATGGTTTTGCCGTCCAGGGCGCCGGAGAGGCGGCGGGTGATCTTCGGCGCTTTGGTTTTGCCTTTTGATTTATTTTCCAAAACAGGGCCGGCCAACGTCTGTAGCGCTTTGATAAGATCTTTGATCCCTTTCCCTGTAGCAGCGCCCTGCCATCGTTTGAGATCGACGGCCTGTATCCGGCGATAGCCAAAAGGGATCCTGGCCGTGTCGAGCATGGCAGGAATGAGGATATTCCTTTCCAATCCCTCATAAGCTTCGTCGAGTACCCAGTCGGATTGCACGGAGTTTTTTGACCAAAGCACAACGATGCTGTGCGCTTCGTCCAGGGCCTTGCTGAGTGCGCGGTCGAAGGCTTTGCCGGGTTGCAGGTTTTTATCCCACCAGACTTTCAGGCCGTTCTTTTCCAGGATGGTAGCCAGCGATTTTGTTTTATTGCGGTCTTTGCTGGAGTAGCTGATAAAGGTATGGCTCATGGTTTTTCTTTGATTTTTATAGCATCAGGATTTATCTTCCAATTGCTTCACCACTTCCGGGTGCTCTGCCAGAAACTGATCGAAATTGATACGCCCCGGGATAAAGGTGATCCTTTTGCCAAACTGACCCGGTTGTTTCAACACCAGCAGCACCGTTCTGAAAAAGTAATAATCCTTTTCTTCGATCTTCTCGAGCTGGTGATAAGGATAGCGGACGTGTTTAAAATAATTGGTTACATAAAAAAAATGATCGTCCATTTCCACGCGCTTGAGACCCATCACCGACCAATACAACAATGCAACGCCAATGACAAAAAACACGCTCACGACGATGCGAAACACACCCGCTTGCATCCCGGCTACCGGCCCGCTGTCCACAAACCATACGGCTACGGCTATGGCGCCGAAGAACACGATCCAGCAGGTTGGCAAAGCATATTTTAAGATCACCGTAAAAGAAGAGGACACATTTTGCATGGATTAGATATCTTGTTCTTTTTTCTGTTTTTGGATCACACGTTTTGAAATGATGATGCTCACCTCGTACAGAACATAGAGTGGTAAACCCACCAAAAGCTGAGTGATCACATCGGGCGGTGTGATGATGGCTGCCACGATCAGGATAATGATGAAAGCATGGCGACGGTAGGTTTTCATGAATTCCGGCGTGATGAGACCGACTTTTGAAAGAAAATAAACCACTACCGGCAACTCAAACACGATCCCAATCGGCAGCGTAAACATTGTCATGTAATTAATGTACGACGACAAGGCCGGCGTGGCTATCACGCCTTCGATCTGGTATCCCGCAAGGAAGGTGATCGCAAAGGGCGAAATGATATAATAACCAAACAACACGCCCAGCAAAAACAGACTCGAACAGATCGTAACCATACCGCGCGCCGCTTTTTGTTCTTTGGGATACAGGCCGGGTCTTATGAATCGCCAAAGTTCCCAAAAAATGTAAGGGAAGGATATGATAATGCCGATCATCACCGACACTTTGATGTGTTGTATAAAAAGCTCCCCGAATATCGGCGTGATAAAGCTGAATTCCGGCGGGAAAAAGCAGAGCTTTTCACCCAGACCGCTGAAATGCGAAAAATTGCAGATGACTTTGTAGGTGATAAAATCCGGGTATTTGGGAGCAAAAACGATGTTGCTAAACACAAAGTTTTTGGAAACAAAGACGATCACCGCAAAAACAAAAACAGAAACCAATGCCCGGATGATGTGCCAGCGTAATTCCTCGAGATGTTCCAAAAAAGACATCTCTTTGTTTTTCTTCGTATTATAGGCTTCTATGTCAATTTGATC
>CAZKDA010000187.1:0-6876 GCA_964551455.1 uncultured Saprospiraceae bacterium | reverse complement strand
GTCCGAAATTTTCCGGGAACAAGTTGAAACGCAAAAGTAAGAAATTTGCCCGGCTTATCGTTCAGGATTTTAGACGGTCGTTTAAAAGGGTATTGTTTTTTAACCGGCTTTCTCGCCCGCATCAAGCTTTGGCTAAGTTTCCAATCATCTGTTGACTTTAATGCAAAATTATTTCCGGGTCGATGTTACTTTTTTACTGACCTGCGTTATGAATACAACTCGCCTCTTTTATCAAAATCAATTTTTTATCAACCTGATTTGATGTAGCATTTTACCTTTTCAAAAAAGCTGAAAAAACGGAATACGCCCTTCGCGCTGTGCACCTTGATTTCCGGAACCGGCTGAGGCCTGCTTTTTCAGTACCACCACAAAGTCTTTAATACGGGTATCGACTGAATTAAATTTAAAATTGCTTGAATTTAAACCACCCAACCTATGTCACTACCAAAAGAACCACGTCAACTGATGATCAATTTGATGTACCTCGTTTTGACGGCGCTGCTGGCGCTCAACGTGTCTGCCGAGATACTCAACGCATTTCTAACAATGGACAAAAGCATCGTCGAAAGCAACGAGATCGTCGGGCAGTCCAACCGCCAGATGCTGGCAGCCATTGAGCAGCAGGCCGAGGCGTATTCACAGTTTAAACCCTTGAGTGAGAAAGCCGGGAGAGCGCTCAAAGTCTCCGAAGAATTTTACAACTTCATTGACAATCTGAAACAATCGATTATTGAGCATTCCGGCGGATTGGATGAAAATGGTTTGCCGAAAGGCAAAAAAGACAAAGATGTAACAACGCGAATGCTCGTCGATGAAGGCCGTGGCGATGAACTGGAAATAAGGATTCGGTCGCTCCATGAAGAATTGCTGAACCTCATCGATGATGAGACTATAAGAAAACTGATGGAACAAAGCATTCCGCTGGGTATCAAACCCATTCCGGCGGATTCGGATAAAAAGTCCTGGGCGGCTTTTAATTTTCACCAGATGCCGGTGGCTGCCATCCTTCCTTTGCTCAGCAAATTTCAGAACGATGCAAAGATCGCCGAAACAGCTATCCTCAACCATTTTCTCAAAGAAACGGATGTCAGCGACATCAAGCCAAATGCTTACAAAGCCGTCATTTCCGCTGACAAAAGCTACGTCATCAGAGGTGAAGAACTGACTGCCGAGATCTTCCTCGCCGCTTACAGCAGCACAGCAGACAACATCTCCATCAGCATCGACGGAAAATCCTACCCGGTCATCGACGGAAAGGCCGTTTTTAAAATCCGGCCAAATACGCTTGGCTCAAAAGATATTGCGGCAATGGTCAATTTGACCAACCCGATCAGCGGTGAAGTGCAATCCTTTCCGGGACGGTTTACCTACGAAGTGGGCGAACGTTCCGCAACGGTAGCCGCCGACAAGATGAATGTATTTTATGTCGGGGTTGAAAATCCTGTTTCAGTCTCCGCTGCCGGCATACCCAGCGCCGAAATGAAAGTAACTGCCGAAGGGGTCGATTTGGTGAAAAACAGCAACGGAAGATACACCGTGAAACCGAAACGCACCGGGATTGCAAAAATTACCGTGTCGGGCGGAGGGCTGCAACCTACTACATTTGAGTACCGCGTAAAACCCATTCCCACGCCTATCACCACGCTTTACGAGCTAAAAGGCGGACCAATCTCAAAGGGAAGACTACAAGTTTGCGAAAGGATACACGCGGTGCACGAAAACTTTGACTTCGATGCCAAATGCGACATCCTGAGCTTTGAAATGACGCGGGTACCCAAGCTCGGCGACCCGATATTTGTACAAAACGATGGAGCAAATTTCGGTGTGGAAATCCGTCGCGTCATCGAATCCACCAAACACAACGACATTTATTATTTCGATGAAGTCAGGGCTAAATGCCCAGGTGACAACGGTATCCGAAAGCTCAACGGGATGATGTTCAGGGTGAAGTAGAATGAAGGGAGGGGTTAAAAGTTAGAGGCTATGGGCTATTCTCGATTACCTATAATCTATAACGTATAGCTCATAACACTTAAAACTACGAACCACAAACCTCAAACCTCGAACTATAAACCAACAAAAATCCTTCTTAGCCGCGAGGTATCATTCTGGCGAGTGATGGAAACCTCTTGAAGCCATGAAGGTCGTCTCCGTTGGTTCTTCGGAACCGGCGGAGCAATTTTTCAAAACCATAAAAATAAATCAGATTATGAAAAAACTATTGGTGATCATTTTTTGTGCACAGGTAGTAGCAACTGGGGCACAACCGTTTCACGACATTGTAGAAAGAAAAATCCTGAGGGAACGCAAAGTGTTGGCTTACAAACCCATCCGCGAGGCAGATATCTTTTGGGAAAAGCGCGTCTGGCGGGTGATCGATGTGCGGGAAAAAATGAACCAGACATTTACATTTCCCGGCGATCCGTTTTTTCTCATCCTTCAAAATGCCGCACTGAACGGAGATATCAGGCTGTTCAGCACAGAAAACGACCGGTTTGAATTTCAGCTTGACTCAACGGAGGTCAGAAGGCAGTTTTACACCATAGATACGTTTGAAATATTCAATCCGATAACCCAGGAAATGAAGCTTGAAGTAATCGAAAACTCCATCAATTGGGAGGATGTAAAACGATTCCGGGTGAAAGAAACCTGGTTTTTTGATGAAAACACCAGCACGATGAATGCCCGCATTTCGGGCATAGCTCCGCTGATCGAAGTGTATGACGACAATGGAAATTTCCGTTTTGAGAAACCCATGTTTTGGGTTTGGTATCCGGAGACCAGGCCATTGCTGGCACAGCACAAAGTATTCAACGAACAAAACGACGCCGCGTTGATCAGTTGGGAAGATATGTTTGAAATGCGGTTTTTTTCAAGCTATATTTTCAAAGCCTCCAATGTCATGGATTTTCAGTTGCAGCATTACCTCACGGGAGTTGACATCATGCTGGAATCCGATAAAATAAAGCAGGAGATTTTTAACTTCGAGCACGACCTCTGGAGTTATTGAAAAATGATAAGGTCGGGCTAAGATCAGCTTTTAAAACACCAAAGCGTTCGAACCCGGTTACAGGCTGAACGCTTCGGTGTTTTCTTATTTATCGCAGGTATGCTATTGTGCCAAAACCATCGCCAGCTTACCCAATGCGAGGCTGTAAAAGCTCAGGGTGCTTTTGGCGAAATTGATGTCTTCTTCAAGGTATTTTTTTGCCTTTGCGATGGTCTCCTGGCTTGAATCGGCATGAGGGATGGGTATGAACACGCTATCTTTCTTTTTCATCGTTTCATTTGACTTGTAAATGGCAACGATGGCACAAGGTGCAGTTTCGTCGTCGCGGTACAATCCTTCAAATTCAAATTTGCTGACCATAGATTTTTTCCAGACCAGCGTGCCCGATTCATCTGTAAACTTGTACTCCGTGATAGGCTTCCAGTAGTAACCTTTCTTGTCATCCAGCCCTTTTAGAAGTTGTTCTTTATAGCCATAAGTAACGTAGAGGTATTCCTCTTCGGAGGTCTGGCAAAACAAGAGCGAATGAAACAAACAAAGGGTAAATGTGATTAATATTCCCTTCATGATCTATTGTCTGATACAGGTTGCAGTACAATTATCGGTAGCGCCCGCTGCCGAAGCGGTATAGATGATCGTAAGCGTATTGCCGCTGATATTTCCGCTACCTGAAAAGGTTATCCCGCCTTGCGTATCGTTGAAGTTGACATTATCACCTGATACAGTGGCACGGACGTTTACATTGTAATCACCAAAGTTGCCGATAACTATTGCGTTATCAGAGTTAGCTGAAGCTGTTATGGTGATGGCATAACTCCAATTACCAGTGTCGCAATTTTCATTTACGTTGTAAGAACCTAAAAACTTATCGCGATCAGGTGTTTTGTCTTTTTTGCAACCTGTACTCAAAAAGATTGTGCAGGAAAGCAAGCAAATAAGAGCAAATTGAAACGTTTGATTGAATTTCATTACAAATTTTTTTTGGTTAACAATATGAGTTCAAAAATTGATCATTTCTCAAAAAGAAAAAATCAAAGTTTTTACAATGGGGTGTTGTCAATATATGAGATTTTATTGGCTGTTCAGGTGGATACGGGCTGTATGCAGTTTTTTTTCGGCTACAATTTTAAGTAAAAATCAGGACTATTTAATTTTTTACTGACCGTTTTTAAACAAAAAAAATCGGAGAGACAATGCTCTCCGATCTTTCATCACTCTCTAAAATATTTAGCCCGGATTTTTAGGACAACCCGGAATCCATAGATTTTAATCTTCGCTTTTTACCATTTTCACTTTGCCTGCTGCGCCTTCACTGGCAGGAGCGGCGGATGAAGCAGATGATGATTTGGTTTTTCCTGCACAGCATGCTTTCGAGCAGGAAGTACTGCAACATCCGGCTTTTTTACCAGTAGCGGCTTTTTCTCCGGCAGCAGCATCGCTGGGCGATACGTTGACAAACTTTTTGGTTGCTGCGTCAAACGTTACATCAGCGTAAGATACTTTGCCGGATTTTTCGCAAACGTTTTTGCGGGTATAAGATACATTACCGGATTTTTCGCATACTTTCGTTTCGATGGTTGCATCAGATGCTGCTGCCTCAGCTACCAACTTGGCGTATTCGCTGCTTACTTCCGTAGAAGCAGCGGTTTGGCTTTTTTTGGCGTGTGAGCATTCTTGTGCATTCATGGCAAAAGTTGCAAGGCTTAAAAAAGTGAAGAGAACGAATATTTTCTTCATGGTGATTCAATTTTTTTAATGATTAAAATAATTAAAGAACTACGGTTTAAACTTTGATCTGAAAACAGTTTTTGCCCGGATTCGACACCGGTTGCTTCAGCAGGTTTAAAAATAATAAAAATCTGGTTGTAAATCTTTGGGTTTTTAAAACGAATGACAAATTTAACGTTTTTTTACAATTTTTGCCTTATAAATGTCTGCTGACAGACTTGCCAAAACCCGATCACACCTGTGCCATTTCTTTGGGAATTTCGAAAACCACGCGAAATATTTTTCCTGCCAGGATACAATTCTTCTTTCGTTTTGTAATTTTATCGAAAAGATTCAAACCTCTTTTAGAAACGAAATGAAAAGACCCAAATCCCCCACGCTCCGGGTATTGCTCCGCTGTATCCGGGAGGCCTCCTCCTCCATCTCCCCCCGACCTTCGAGGTTTCCAAAACCTCGAAGGTCGGGGGGAAGGTCTGGGGTGGCTGACCCTTCACGGAGGGCATTCATAAAAAATTCGGCAAGCGTGCTGGCTGGGGCGGGGTTGGCTTCGTTTACTTTGGGTTCTTGTTTCAATGCAAAAAAGGGAATTTCCAATTCCAAAGACCAACCCAAAATCGCGATCATCGGCGGTGGCATCGCCGGCCTGAACTGCGCTTACCAGATGAAAAAATCCGGCCTCTTTGCCACGGTTTACGAAGCCGATAGCCGCATTGGCGGAAGGATTTTTACAAAAAACAATCTATTCGGAACCGGGGTACACACGGAATTCGGCGCCGAATTTATCGATACCAATCACACCGATATGATCAGCCTTGCACAGGAGTTGGGTCTCGAAATGTACGATACCTTTCCCGACTATGCTTCCGGCCATACCACCAAAGATGCTTTTTATTTCAACGACCGGCATTATTCGGAGGCGGAGGTCATCGCCGAGTTTCGCAACATCACTGCGAAGCTGGAGGCGGACAAGCTGAGCTGTGGCGATGATTACGACACCCCCCAGTGCCTGGCGCTCGACAACACCTCGCTGGAAGAATACGTCAAAGGACTGGATTGCAATGCCTGGCTTCATGATCTTATCATCTCCGCCTATACCGCTGAATATGGCCTGGACGGAGGCGACCAGTCGTCGTTGAATTTCGTGGATATGATCGACACCGACACCGCCGATGGTTTTAAAATCTTCGGAGACAGCGACGAACGGTACAAACTGACCGGAGGGAACGACCTCATCGTAAAACGCCTGGCCGACCGCATCAGCGACCGGATCAACACAGGTTATAAACTCAGCAGCATTCAAAGCAAATCGAACAACCACACGCTGATCTTTGCCGATGGAAAAGAGGTGGTGGCCGACATGGTGGTGCTGGCGATCCCTTTTACGATCCTGCGCGAGATCGAGATGGATATCGAAGGCATGACACCTGAAAAAATGAATTGTATCCGCCAGTTGGGCTATGGCCAAAACAACAAGCTCATTTTGGGTTTCAACGGAAGGCCCTGGCGCGAAAGCAAAAATCCGTATGCCGGCTATCTTTTTAATTCACTCGTTCAGAATGGCTGGGACAGCGGCCACATGCAGGCCGACAATAAAGGCCCCACGGGTTACACCATTTTACTTGGTGGTGAAACTTCGCTCGAACTGGGAAGGTCTGGAAAAGCGATCGGCGCCAAAGACCGCGTAGCGGACAGCCTTGCAGAAAAATATTTGCAGGAGATCGGCACAGTTTTTCCAGGATCGCAGGCACAATTCACCGGAAAAAACAGCGCGGCATTGTGGACGAACAACCCCTACGTGAAAGCCAGCTACGGTTGCTACAAAACCGGACAGTGGACTTCCATAGCCGGACTGGAATCCGAGCCGGTGGGCAATATCTTTTTTGCAGGGGAACATTGCAGTGAAAACTTTCAGGGTTATATGAACGGCGCCGCTGAAACAGGCAGGCGGGTGGCGGAAGCGATTTTGAAAAAGTTGAAATAATGAAAGTTGAAACGGATATTGCAAAAAGTTGATTAAAAAAAAACTTATGAAACGGCCAAGACATTACTTCTATTTGAACACTTATGATTTTTCCTTATGTTAAACGCACGAAAACGTTGTTATAGAATATGGTTATTAAATGTCAAATTTTTATAAA
>CAZKDA010000186.1:0-9995 GCA_964551455.1 uncultured Saprospiraceae bacterium | reverse complement strand
GCCGCCGAATTCGGTAAAATATCGTCGAAAGTAAATTTATTGTTAAAAATTCTAAACCTGTTCGGTTGAATGTTGATGCCGGAGAGGTCGGGCAAGCTGTCAAATTTATTGTTGAAAATATCCAGTTTTTGAAGGAAAAAGAGATTGGAAAAACTTTCGGGGATTGCTCCGAAGAGTTCGTTATTGTCGAGGTAAAGGATTTCCAGGTTGGTGAGGTTGCCAAAGGAAGACGGGACTGTTCCTGTAAATTCATTATCATCCAAAAACAAAATGGAGAGTTCGGAGAGATTGCCGATCTCCGGCGGTATTTCGCCTGAAATATTGTTGTTGTCGATTTGCAGGGTGGAGAGGCGTGAAAGGTTTCCTATCTCCGGCGGTAATGTTCCTCCGAGGTTATTTCCACTCAATTGAATGGTGATTACGAACCCCGAATTATCCAACTCCACACCCGGCCATGGCGTACAAACCGGCTGGTTGAGGTTCCAGTTCATCGACCAGCCAGGCCCGTTCGTAGCATTGTAAAATGCTACCAAAGCCAGTGAGTCCGACACCTGGCAAGCGTTTGGACAGGCTACACTATTTGGGGGAGACAACTGCCCAACACCAGGTAGCTTGGTTAGATTTTGATTGTTCTGAAAACCCAGGGGAGGTAGCAACAAAGACAACAAACAAAGGTAAATGCTTGATTTTTTAAATAACATTATTGTCTGATTTGACATTCAGTAGTTTTGAAACAGGTTTTCTTCATACGATCTAAAATCGTATTACAATAATTGCAAATTCAAAACCAAAAACTTATTGGATCAGGAAATTGCATGTTCAATTTTGGGAAAGGTTAAAAACCTTCCTCCGGATTATAAATTGTCGGACAATCAGGGATGAAATATCGAAAACTGCTGTGAATCAATTTTCAACAATTATAAAACGATCAGGGATCGTAAATATAAGCCCTTTTAAATTATTATGATATATGAAAAATGGGTATTTTTTTTAAAGGAAGTTGAATAGCTGACAAACAGGGAGATTTCAGCCTTTTTTTGTCAAATTTGCCACCAATTCTTTGTTGGATCGTTTCAGGGATCGACAACAAAACAAATCTCCCCTAAATTGCATTTCAATTGAAAAAATTCCCTTTATTATGCAAGCATTTAAACTCCTCCTTTTCTTTTCTTTTTTGTTTTCATTTTCAAATACAAACGCCCAGTTGGTTCTGGAATCTTTTGTTAGCGGATTCAGCAATCCCGTGGATATTACCCACGCAGGCGACGACCGGATTTTTGTCGTTGAACGCGCAGGGCGGATCAGGATCATAGATGACGGAAGTATCCTGCCTGCTTCCTTTCTCAATATTGCCTCGCAGGTGAGCAGCAACCCGAATGAAAGGGGATTGCTCGGCCTGGCTTTTCATCCTGATTATGCCGACAACGGCTATTTTTATGTCAATTACACCCGCACTGGAGGCGATACCCGTATCTCCAGGTTTACGGTAAGCAACGACCCGAACTTAGCCGATCCGTCCAGCGAAACAATTCTCCTGGAAGTAGATCAACCCGACTGGAACCACAACGGCGGCTGCCTCAAGTTTGGCCCCGACGGCTATCTTTATATCGGGCTGGGCGATGGTGGCAGTAGCGGCGATCCCGGCAATCGCGCCCAGAATCCCCAGATCTTTCTCGGAAAATTACTCAGGATCGATGTTGACAACGGAACTCCCTACGGCATTCCACCTTCCAATCCCTTTGTTGGTAACAATGACGTTTTGGATGAAATATGGGCGCTTGGCCTCCGCAACCCCTGGCGGTTCAGCTTCGATCGTGAAACCGGCGACCTGTGGATTGGCGATGTAGGGCAGGCCCTTTGGGAAGAGATCAATTTCCAGCCGGCTGGCAGCAATGGCGGCGAAAACTACGGCTGGCGTTGTTATGAAGGTGATGCCACTTACAACACTACGGGCTGCGGTCCGGCATCCAATTATGTCATGCCGGCATTCGATTATTCTCACAGTGGTTTTCAACATTGTTCGGTCACCGGCGGCTTTGTTTACAGAGGCTGTGATTATCCAGATCTGGTGGGAAAATATATTTACATGGATTATTGTTCAGGTGTTTTTTGGTCGCTGGTTCCCGACGGGCAGGGCGGCTGGACGAGCTCGCAAATCGCTTCCTATAATAATTATGACGTCAGTACCTTTGGAGAGGACGTCAACGGAGAGTTGTATGTTGCCCGGCACGGCAATGGCCAGGTTTATAAATTAAAATCTTCCAATACTTTTTCCATCGAGATCGAAGCCGATGTAAATACCCTGATCGCTCCATCGGGTTATAGCACTTATCAATGGTTTTTGGAAAGCGTTGAGATCGACGGAGCTACTGCCGAAACCTACGAAGCCGAAGAAGACGGCGTTTATACCGTCGTCGTCACCACAGTCAGCGGCTGCATTTATGAATCCGAAACATACCCACACAGCGTGGTCGGCGTTCACAACATCCCCGCCTTGCAGGAATTCCGGGTCAGTCCCAACCCTTTTGAAAATACGCTCGATGTGGCCATCAGTGTGAGCGAGCCTGGAACGTATTCTTTGAAACTGATTGATCTGGATGGAAAAGTCATTGTGGAGGAACAAATTTCGGTGTCGGCCACATTCCGCAAAACGCTGAACCTGGAAAAACTTCCCGTCGCAGTGTATTTTCTGAGCCTGGAGTCGGAAAAAGGGAAGGTGGTAGAAAGGGTGATTAAAAAATAGATGGTTTCGGGGATTGTGGGGGAATGGTAGGGGATAGTCGCTCGGTCAACCGAGCGCCAATCCCCTACCATCCCCAAATTGATCCCGGCAGCGGAATACTTTGATTTACTTTTCATAACTGCCTCAAAGTGTTATGATGAAAAATAAACACATCACTTTCAAAATTGAAACCCTGGACTGGAAGCAGGATTATGAAGAAATCGTATATCTGCTGACCTCCTTCGTTTTCCCCTGGGATTACCAGAAATCACTGGAATTTGCATTGTTCAGGACTTATGCGGTTCCCAGCATTTCCGCCTTACTGTCAAAAACCGGCGAATTTAAAAACCGCACCCGGAAAAGATACGACGACACCGAACTCATCCTGGCCGAAATCCTCGAAAACGGGCTGAACAGTGAACGGTCAAAACTGGCCTTCCGGCGGATGAACAAAATGCACGGCGCATATCCGATCTCCAACGAAGATTTTTTGTACGTGCTTTCGACCTTTGTTTTCGTTCCCATCCACTGGATCGACAAATACGGCTGGAGGAAACTGACCCAAAATGAAAAGCAAGCGATTTTCCGTTTCCAACATGAAGTAGGGAAACGGATGGCCATCAAAAACCTGCCTGAAAGCCTGGAATCTTTCGAATCCTTCTACAAAAATTACGAAAAGAAACATTTTATAAAAGCTGCAACAAACGAAGAAATTTCCGGATATACGCTCAATCTGCTGCTAGGATTTTATCTGCCGAAGCCTCTTTGGTTTCTGGGGCGGCCGGTACTTCGCTGCTTCATGGACAAGCCGCTCCTCAATGCCGTCAACCTGAATGAACCACCCGCATGGCTTCGCAAACTGGTGTTGTTTTCCATGAATATCCGGGCAAAAACCCTGTACATGTTGCCCGAAAGAAAAAAGCCGTTTTTAAGAACCAAACTAAAACGCCCCACCTATCCTGCCGGTTATAAAGTGGAGGAATTGGGGACTTTTCCGGAGTAGCGAAAGTTTGAATTTAGACCAACTTCGTGGTTTTTGTCAGGAGTTCTGTGATTTTCTGTGCGATCTGTGAGCTTTGTTTATTTGATCCCCCAGCAGCGTAATGTCCTTACATTCCAGCACCTTTTTGGGATAACCTTCGGTGCAAACTTTTATCATGGCCGTTCCGATGTCGCTGAGTTTGCAGACATATTTTGGAAAAAGGATTTTAAAAACGGGATACAAAAACCCCAGATATTTGTAAGCTTTCAGCGTATTTTTCATACCTGGCATGGGGTGGATATAACCAGGCCGGAACATATAAGCGGCTTTAAAAGGCAGTTTCAGCAGATCGTTTTCCGTCTTTCCTTTTACCCGCGCCCACATACTACGTCCCTGTTCTGAGCTGTCGGTTCCCGCTCCCGAAACATAAGTGAAAGTCATATCCCTGTTCTGTTCGAGCAAGGTTTTGGCGACGTGCATGGTCAGGTCGTAGGTGATCTTGCGGTAATCGGCTTCCTTCATGCCTACGGACGAAACGCCCATGCAGAAAAAACAGGCGTTGTAACCGCCGAGTTGATCTTTAATTGAGGAAAGGTCATGAAAATTTTGGTGGACGATTTCCTTTAATTTTTCGTGCTGCACTCCACATGGTCGGCGATTGACGACCAGCACCGAAGCGACATCGGGATGCTCCAGGCATTGATGCAGGACCCCTTCACCGATCATTCCCGTACTGCCAAAGATGATTGCGTTTATCATGGTATGTTTAAGATTGATTTTCAACGCAATATAACTATTTGAAAACCAAATTACCCTGCTTTGGGGAGAACACTTTGGTTCCGTTGTTATTTTGTTGAAATCCGAATTAATTTCATTTCTGCGGAAATCCGCGCGATCAGCGGGAAATAAAAAAGTATCCCACAGATTCCGCTGATCTGCGCAGAACTATGTGTAAAGGTTGAATCTTTTTTTCTCCACAAATCCGCAAAAATCCCCGTAATCCGCGTTCCATCAAATTTCAATCTCCAAAATGGACAAAAAACCGTAAGGTTTCTTATTTTCGGCATTTCGTATTTTAAATTCCCAATCTCAATGATCGAAACCAAAGTATGTATCGTAGGCGCCGGACCCGGCGGAGCAGCCACGGCATTGAAACTGAGCTATATGGGCATTGAATCAATCCTGGTGGATAAAGCAGTATTTCCGCGGGATAAGATTTGTGGCGACGCGATCAGCGGCAAGGTGCTTACCTTGATGAAACGCCTCGATCCGGCGATGTTGGAAAGGTTCAGGTCATTGCACGGGCATACGGATGTTTGGGGGATCGATTTTGTCGTTCCCAATGGCAGAACACTCAGCATACCGTTTAAGCCGGGTTATGTCCGCGATGAAAAAAACGCTCCGGGGTATATCTGCAAGCGCACGGATTTCGACAACTTTTTGATAGAGGAAGTCAAAAAGCGCGACAACATTCAATTTCATGAAGGCATTGCCGTCGAAAAATATGAACGGTCTGCGAGAGGCTGGAAGATCAGCGGCAAGGGCGGAGCCTTCGAAGTGGATGCACAATTGCTCATCATATCCAACGGAGCTAATTCCAATTTCAGTCGCCATGTAGCCGGTCTGGAAAAAGACCATGCCCATCATGCCGGAGCCGTGCGGGCTTATTATAAAAATGTAAAAAATTTGCACCAGGACAACTTCATCGAGTTGCATTTCCTGAAGTCCATCACGCCCGGCTATTTCTGGATTTTCCCGTTGGCGGACGGTCATGCCAATGTCGGTTTGGGCATGCGGAGCGATTATGTCAAAAAGCGTTCGGTGAACCTGCGCAAATCATTTTTCGAGATCATCGAAACGCATCCGGTTTTCAAAGAGCGGTTTAAAGATGCAGAGATCGTCGGCCCGTTGGAAGGCTTCGGGTTGCCGCTGGGTTCAAAGAAAAGAGTCATTTCCGGCGATCATTTCATGCTGACCGGCGATGCCGGTCACTTGATCGATCCGCTAACCGGCGAAGGCATCGGCCATGCTTTTTACAGCGGAGTCATCGCAGCGGAGCAGGCGCAGGTCTGCCTGGAAAAGCAGGAATTTTCCGCAGCATTTTTGCAGGCTTACGATGCACGGGTTGCCAGAGTGCTCGGCACGGAAATGAAATTGAGCTATCAGCTTCAGCGACTGATGAATTTCCCGCCGGTGGTCAATTTTACGGCTTACGTCATTTCAAAAAACAAACAAATGCTGGAGTTGCTCTCGCGCATGATCAACGACTTCGATCTCCGCAGCCAGATGGTCAAGCCTTTTTTTTGGCTGAAGATGTTGTTTAAGTCATAAAAGGGAAGGTCGGGGCCAAACGTCGGGAACACCACAACTTGTCACGCACTGCGTGCCTCGGCAGGCAGGACGCAAGGCGTGATTATCACATCAACACAACTTGTAACCCCGACATGAATGTCGGGGTTGTCAACACATCAAACATCATGACGCAAAACAATTTTCTAAAATATACCCTACTCCCCGCGCTGTTTTTTTCAATCACAAGTTGCGAGGAAGCGACCGACTGGGATTTTATGCCTGGAGCAAACGGAGCGCTGGTGGTGGATGCCCGCATCACCGATGAGTTGAAAACGCAGGAGCTTCGCTTGTCACTGACTTTTAGCGATTTGAACGGGCAGCCTCAGCCGGTTCCCGGCGCAATGGTGAGCGTTTCCGACGGGGTGAATATTTTTCAGTTTGCGGAGGATACCTCAGATGCCGGAAAATATGTCAGCGAGCAGCCGTTCGCGGCGCAATTGGAAACGATTTATACCTTGGAAGTTCAATGGAACGACCAGCTTTACCAAGCTGAAAACCAGATGACGGAGGTGTTGCCATTCCAAAAAATGACCTTCAAACCCTATGGCGGATCGGACAGCCTTGTTGTTGTGGACGAAGTTGCTCCTTTGTATGCTCCCGATGAGCAGGCGGTGTATGAGATCAATATCGACTGGTCGCACCTGTCGAGCGAAGAACCGAACCGCGCAAAGCGGTTTTTTTACACCTTCAGCACGGTCGATGTCAACGAGCTTTTCAAGCCGCCACAGGAAAATGTGCCCTTCCCGAAAGGCAGCATAGTGATCGAAACAAAATATTCGCTCAACGATGAATTTGCCGCCTTTTATCGGGCGCTGGCAATGGAAACCGAATGGCAGGGTGGCGTTTATGATGAAAACTCATCGAGCCTGCCGACGAATATCAGCAATGGCGCCCACGGCTTTTTCGGGGTTTCGGCGGTACTGAGCGATACGTTGGTGGCGGAGTAGGCAGGGCCTTTCAAAAGTTGATCTTTTCGAGCCTGGTTTCTAATTTTTTGG
Organism: uncultured Saprospiraceae bacterium; assembly: GCA_964551455.1. Taxonomy (GTDB): domain Bacteria; phylum Bacteroidota; class Bacteroidia; order Chitinophagales; family Saprospiraceae; genus JAHDHW01. Next base: position 2,941 of record CAZKDA010000186.1, on the reverse strand, counting down.
CCTCTTTATAATATTCAGCGATCATTACATAACCCGGCTTTGCAGGCAACACATGCACAGAGGTTGCATCCGACAGCAAGTCAATTTTATCGGTGGAATACTTTCCATCAGTATATGTAATAGCGCCAAAGACATAACCGTTTTTCTCACCTTTTCTTCTTTCAAAATTGATATATCCAACAGTCAGGACAGAGCTGTCATTATTTTTTTGTGTGTATTGGTAATCAAAGGCGCCAACAAAATTTAATTTTCTTCCGATCTGATGTGCCCCCTCCATCAAATCAATGTTTGACATACTGATATAGGCGATATTTTTTTCAAATTTTTTAATGTCAAGTAGCGAAAAATCCGGGTTGAAACGGAAGATATAAATATTTTCCAATTCAACCATTTGAGGGAGAGCGTTGCTATTTTTGTTAGAAAAGTCTTTCGTTGGAGTTCTTAAGGTGATTGCTTTTCCTTTACGAAATTGTTCTCCGATAGCTAAAATGTTTCCGTCTGATGATTTTACGAGGTTATGAAAATAAAGAAAACCTTCACTGTTAATTTTACCCTTTTTGTTAATTGGTAAATACTTACTGACATCTTTCTCCCAAGAGATAAGTTTACGGGAATTGATATTACCGTTTTTGTCAATTTCGCAAGCAAACATTCCCAGGCTCTTGCTTTTATATGCATTTCCGCGGGCTTGGAAATAATTGCCAAGCGCTACTACTTGTTTACTTGCCGGGTCGATGTAAGCGCTGATGGTATGCATAGGATGAGTTTTATCATTCATTGAGGTTTCGAACAATTTCTCACCCGTGTTGATATCAAAGCCGGCTACCAGGTTTTCGACATTAGATGTTGACATTTTAGATCTTTTCACGATATTGATAAGCAGCATATTTTCGTCGGCTGTTAAAAACTCTGTATATAAAATATAATCGATGTCGGGATCAGAGGAATAACTCCAGCCTTTAGTTTCATCCTCCGGGAAATAGTCAATTCTGTAGCCGACCTTTTTAGTTTTAACGGATAACAAATTGATAAATCCTTTGTCGGGAATGGCAAACAAATCTTTGCCTGCGATAGCCTCAGAGGAGAGGGTTGAACTTTTAGCCCATGCATATCTTGGATTTATGGGGATTTCAATATTGGAGAAAACATCTGAGTTTTCATCGTATTGTTTGAATATTAATATTTTTTCCATTGGATCATAAAACTTAAGCATAATGTTGATGCCGTTGTATGCGCCTTCCAATAGTTTAAAATTTCTGGAGCCTTTGATAGTTTTACGACTCAACACTTCGAGGTTCTGATTGACGATCTCCAGGACGTACTCGTTATTTTTATCATCCAGCCTTTCAGAGAAATAGAAAAAATAATACCCTTTCACAATGCCATCATTGGAGATGACTCCCGAGTTTTTCAACTTTATACTGGCGACATTTTCGAAGGTTATTTTTTGAGCCTGCAAAGTGTTCAAATCCAAAAACAGTAAAAAAAACAGGATGCATCCTCCGATATGTAAATTTTTCATAGTTTGAAATTTTGGTTTAAAAAAGTAAAATCAATCATAATTATTCGAGTTCCTGCACTTGAGATAGGTATTGTCCTTTAGGGTATTTTGTGAGGTATTGCATTTTGAGTTCCTTCAGCTCAGGCTCGAAGTCCATCAGTTTTGCAGCCAGCGCAAGGGCGTATATGTAGTGTTCGTCAGCTTGGTACTTTTCACTATCTTTTTTAAGGAAATACCAGGAGATATTAGCAATATCCTGTAATCGGAGGTGATGGATAAATAGCAAAAGTTCCCGGTAGCGCTCATTATGTTTCTGGGAAGGGAGGCTGACATGCCGCCCCAGCTTATGTGTTTTTTGAGCGATATAAATTTCGTAAAAACAGATGCCGATCATTGCCCGGATATAAGCGTTGTCGGGATATTCGTTGAGCAGTTTGAGGCAATAGTACAGGGCGTTGCCATAATCGCCAAAGTGGTAATTCGAGGCGATCATTTCATGGTCTCCGATCAAGATCAATTCATCGAATGAAGGTGTTTTTTGAATATCTTTTTTGCCGGGTTTGTGGTTTTTGGGGATAATGTTTTCCAGCAATTCGATTCTCTTTTTACAATCCGGATGAGTTTTCAACGAATCAATGTCCCATCTATGTTCATTTACTTTATTCATGTTCAACCCGGAGTCATCTTCGAGCCAGCTATTTTTAAACGGATATTCGGGAGCATCGAATCTTTCGGATATTTTGAGAGGAGCCGTATATTTTTCCTGGTCAATGCTATCGAGCAGCTCTAAAGTACGGATTGCTTCTGAGAGGTCGTAGTCTGTATTTTTTAACAATTCAATGGCAAATGAATCAGCTTCTGCTTCATACATCCGGCTGTGCCTGCGCTCTTCATAAACCAATCCTTTCAAATATTCCTTAGCTTGGGTAGCGGTTCTATACTCGCTTTTTTTGATTTTTTTCAGCGTGCTTTTCGTAGTTTTACTGTTCACATTTTCAACGCGGTTGTGAATGGAGGTATTAACATGATCCATAACCTGATGCGCTATTTCATGGCAAATAATAAATGCGATCTGGCTTTCATTTTCGAGGCGCCGAATCAGGCCGATGTTAAACACTAAAGTGCCTTCACCGAGGCAAGAGGCGTTCGGGAAATCATATCGGCTGATAAAAACCCGAATGTCTTCTGGGTTGCTGATTTGCGGATTGGTTTCCAACACATTTTTCAAAATCCGGTCAAAATATCCGTTGATGCGTTTATCGAATATAAAATGTCCGTTTTCAAGTTTGTCGATAGTTGTCCTGTTACGAGTTTTATACGCTTCGACAATATCTTTTTTGTTTTGTTTTGGCAGCAATGCAATATCTCTTTCATACCTGTTTATCATATTTTTAATGATCTGATTTTTGTGTTCAGGCCGGTCAGAGAGCGGTTGGTAAT
>CAZKDA010000185.1:0-10016 GCA_964551455.1 uncultured Saprospiraceae bacterium | reverse complement strand
GACAATACATCTGAGTCTTCCACATTTTCTTTAGCATCTTTAACTTACGACTCTATTACCGTTGAGGTGCTAACCGATAATTATGCAGATGAAGTTTATTGGGAAGTTCGTAACAGCGCTGGTGATGTAATTGACTTTGGAGGTAATCCTAATGTAGGTACGACTAACATAGGTACTGGAAATTTCCCTGCTCCGGCACATCCTGATGCTTATGCTAATGCTACTTTGTACACTAAAGTCATCCCAATTGATGCAACAGATTGTTATACTTTCCATATTACAGATTATTATGGAGATGGTGTTTCTCTAGGTACCCCGGATGGATATTTCCGAGTACGAGATGGCCTTGGGAATATAATGATTTCAGGAGGTGGCAACGATGCTTATGTAGAAGTTCTTAATGACTTCGAAGGGGAGAAAACTGTTTCTGTTGGGAATATCGTAGTAATAAATTCGTTTACCGTTTCACCCAATCCGGTCAGGGATATAGCTACCCTCAACTTCACACTGGTAGAAAATCAGGAAACTGTGATCAGGGTTTTGAATGTCAATGGACAAGAAGTGATGACTAAAAGACTTGGCTATCTGAATGCAGGTAAATACCAGGAAGAGTTGTTATTAGGGCAACTGAATAACGGCGTTTATTTTGTTAATTTGATCTCTGGCAACCACGCTGGTTTGCAGAAAGTTACTGTTGTGAAATAATGATTATTGAAAGAATCATTTAACGAATTTCAAATTAGGGTATGCAAATCTTTTAAAGTTAGTAGTACACCTAAATTTTTCGAAAAAGCTGCCTTGCGAATGTCGCGAGGCAGCTTTTTTTGTAATTTGTCAAAACACAGCTCTAGTCTTACTGGTTTTTATGATTAGTTTTGCTACTTTTACAAGATTCAAAATTTTATTTAATAGAGGTAAAACCTGTGTCATGAATAAATTTATACCAAGCTTATTTTTAATTTTCGTTTTAATAACAAACACCGTTCTGGCTCAAAATTATTCTGTTTCTCCGAACCCTGCCTACGGTTCTGCCGATCTTGATATACCATCTACACAACCTGATGATGTAGTGGCTTATGCATATATAAATAATCTGACCTCTGATTCACTTTTCCTGAAATGGGAGCGGATTGAAAATGATAAACCCGAAAGTTGGGAGACAGCCGTTTGTGACGTAAATCTTTGTTATTTACCTCACGTAGGCACCAAGGAATTTGTTTTACCACCCAACTTAAGCGATGGCGATATGCTGGTACACACATACCCCGGAAAAGAACCTGGAGGTATTCCTGAATACGGCGCCGTACCGGGTGAAGCTTACGTGAAAATAAAAATTACAAACCTTAACGATCCGGCTGATTCTTTGATCACAGAATACTTCTTCACAGTGACTGGCAGCCCCATCTCCGATATTTCCGAGATAGAATTGAAAAAACTCAAAATATTCCCCAATCCGGCTACGGATCATTTCAGGCTGACTGAAACGACTGATATTAGCCAGTTGGTCATTTATAATATTTTAGGAAGAGCAGTCCGTACTTTTGATGTAAATGCCAACCAAAGCTTCACGGTCAGCGATCTGCCCAATGGAGTTTATTTGGTGGCATTGATGGATGCTAGCCAGAAACCGATCAAAACGCTGCGACTGCAAAAACATTGATTTGTATATAAAATATTATCATTTTGGAAAAACGAAAAAAAGGAACTGAATCAATGAATCGGTTCCTTTTTTTGTTTTAAACATACTATAAAAAAGCGGATCAACACACTCACATTTTAATTTGCGATAATTAATTCCCGTTGAAAATTGATTGAAACCACCTGCTTTCCAGGTCGGTTTGATTGTAAAAACTTTTTCAAAAATCCTGAAACAGTATATGGGATTTTGTAAAAGCGATCTTTTTTTAACAACCAATTAATTGCCAGATTGAATACCATGAAAAACATCTCCATTACTGACATTATCAGTCAGATACCTGTATTGAGTGTGCTCAGCCCCGACGAGATATCCCAGTTGTTATCCAAAACAAACCAGCGGAAAATTTCAAAATACAAATACGTTTATTCACCGGCCACCACGCCTGAAAATGTTTATTTCCTGGTGTCGGGTATGGTAAAAGTGTATTCTCTTTCTGACCAGAAAAAGGAAGCCATAAAGGCATTTCTCGACACGCCGGATATCTTTGGAGAACATGCGATCACCGGCGAATTTTTACCTGATGAATTTGCAGTCTCTATGCAAGACGACACTGTGGTACTGGAATTGAAAAGAAACGATTTTTGTGAAATGATGGCTCACAACCACAAAGTCAGCGAAGCGCTCATTGCTTTTTTAGGCCAAAAGGTAAAAATGATGGAACGAAGGCTTGAATCCCAAATATTCAAAAATGCCAGGACCCGCATCATCGATTTTATCAAAGAATCGGCTTGCAAAAGAGGAAAACGTATTGGCTACGATCTGTTTTTGAAAAGGAACCTCACCCAACAAGAGATTGCAAATTATACCGGCACCAGTCGCCAGACAGTCACCGAAGTGTTCAACGAACTTAAAAAATCCAACCAGATATTTTTCAACCGCGATAAGATCCTCATCCGCGAAAGTTTTAATATGACCTGCGAAAAACAGCTTTGAGTTTGGGGATATGGGGATAGTCACGCCATCGGCGTGACTATCCCCAAACTCAATACTTCTGATACTTGACCTTCCCTCCGACGATAGTATAAAGCACTTCCGTTTCGAGGATTTCGTCATCGCTACAGCGGAGCAGGTCTTTCGATAGAATCACGAGATCAGCCAGCTTTCCCAACGATATTGAACCTTTGTTTTTTTCTTCAAAAGCAGCGAATGCGTTTCCGAGCGTGTAGGCGTGGAGCGCTTCCTGTCGGGTCATTTTTTGATCGGGGAAAAATTCAGCGCCAGTGTCAATTCTTTTCCGGGTTACGGAGGCATAAAAACATGGGATCGGATCGACATCTTCCACAGGGGCGTCGGTTCCGTTGGCGATCTTGACGCCATTGTCGAGCAAGGATCGCCAGGGATAGGCACCGTTTTTAGCGCGTTGCTCGCCAAGCCGTTTCTCCACAAAAGGCGCATCGGAGGTGCAATGAATGCCTTGTATCGAGGCGACCACGCCCAGCGACCGGAATCTTGGAATATCCGATGGGTCAAGATGCTGCGCATGTTCTATCCGCCAGCGGAGGTCATTCTTTTTGGAATTTGAGTTAAAAACTGCTTCAAAAATATTGAGCACTTCATGGTTTGCGCGGTCGCCGATGGCATGGACGCAAAGTTGGAGATCGTGGTTTATGGCCAGTTCGGCAATGCTTTTGACTTCCTGGATGGGAGTTGTATTCTGACCTGTAAAATCCGGCTTGTCGTGGTAAGGTTCCAGAAGCCAGGCGCCATGAGCGCCGAGCGCGCCATCCACTTCGGATTTTATGGCATTGACTGTCAGAAAGTGATTGCCAGCGTTTTTGATCGGAAAGCCATCCAGCCTGTCCTTCATTTTGTCATAAGAATGCCGGATCATCACCCAAAGCCGGATATCGAGCTCTCCGTTTTCAGCCAGTTTTTTGTAGTTTTCGATTGTTTCAAAACTGGAGCCTGCATCCTGGAACGAAGTGATCCCTTTGGAAAGGCAATCTTGTTGAGCGAGTTCAATGCCCTTTAGCCAGCTTTGGTAAACAGCTTCTTCTGACAAACTTTCGAGGTAATTGAAATAAGCATTTTCGATGATGTTTTCAGCTTTTTCTTCAAAAACGCCGATAGCATTGCCGCTGGGGTCGCGAATGATCTTTCCGCCTGTAGGATCAGGTGTTTCAATCGATATTCCCGCAATGTCCATTGCTTTTTTGTTGGCAAAAATAGCATGGCCGCTGGCATGATCGAGCAAAACCGGATTGTCGGGAGCGACTTCGCTGAGCAAGTCGTGGTACGGATAGCCGCCGAAATTCCTGGCTGGAAGGGAGTCCCATTTTTCATGGTGCCATCCGCGGCCATAGATCCACTCACCGGGCTGGGCGGTTTCAGCTTTTTCAGCAACCAGATCGAGGATATCCTGCCACGATTTGGTTTCCAGCAGATTAATGTGGGTCAAAATTCTTCCCATATTTTCCAAGTGACCATGCCCTTCGATAAATCCTGGCATCACGAAATTTCCCTTTGCGTCGATCACTGTTGTGTTTTCATTTTTCAACCTCATAACTTCTTCCTCGCTTCCGAGTTTTATAAAACGATCACCTTTTATCGCAAGCGCTTTAACCTCCTGGCTCAGGGTATCCATCGTAGCAATATTGCCATTTATCAGGATCAGGTCGGCATATTCTGATGGGACATTACAACACCAAAAAAAGCAAAGCAGCATTAAAAGAGCGAAAAATCGATTTATAAACATATTGAATTGAAAGATTGACCAAACGCTAAAGGTAGAAAAAGAGAACTTTTATAGCAAAAAAAAAGCATCTTCCGAATAGCCCGGAAGATGCTGAAAAAATCACTTTTTAACATTTGATTTTTATACACTAGCTCTTACCATGCTGGCAAGTTCCTGCGGAAACTTTTCCTGTACCGCCTTCAGGCCTTTCAGCGTTTCTTCAATATCCTGTTCGGAATGATTGTAAGTGCAAACCATCCGGATGAGGCAGGAATCTTTTGCTACAACGGGGTAGGTAACCAGGTAGCTGAAAATGCCATGATTCCGCATTTCTCTGAGGATACTTGTGCCGGTTTTTACCGAGCCGTTGATATGAACCGGAGTAATGGGGCTTTGTGTATTGCCAATGTAGAAGCCCATTTTTCTCAGGCCATCCTGGAATAGCTTTGTTTTTTTCATCAGATCAATCCGCCGATGCGGTTCTCTTTTGAAAACTTCTATAGTTTTGAGAACAGCGGCGACCATAGGAAGCGGAGGCGTTCTGCTGAAAATTTGTGAACGAACTGCGTACCGGAGGTAAGTAATGATCTCCTCCTTTGCTGCAACAAAACCGCCGAGGTTACCGAAAGCTTTGGTAAATGTGGACACGTAGATATCGACATCTTTGGAGACGCCGAGATGTTCGGGGGCGCCTCGTCCGTTTTCGCCGAAAACACCGAAGGCATGGCTGTCATCCACGAACAATGTGAAATCATATTTTTCTTTGAGTTTTGCGATCTCTTTGAGCGGAGCAAATTCGCCGGACATGCTATACAGTCCATCCACGATGACCATGATGATGCCCTGGTTGGGGTTGTGGCTTTTTGAAGCTCTGCGCAATTGGAGTTCAAGTTGGCTGATGCTGTTGTGTTTGAAAGCGAACTTGCGACCGTTGTGGAGGCGAACGCCGTCGATCAGGCAGGCATGAGCGTTTTGGTCATATATAATGGTGTCATGCCTGTCGGTCAGGGCGTCGATGATAGAGAAAAAGCCTTGATAGCCGAGGTTGACCAGCATGGCATCATCCATTTGCATCATGTTTTTGAGTTCCTCTTCGAGTTCCTCATGGAGGGCTGTATTGCCGATAGAAAGCCTTACGGAGTGCGGATAAGACGGGCCGTATTTGGCTGTGACTTTGGTGGCGGCTTCGATGCTTTCCGGATGGTTCATAAAGCCCAGGTAATCGTTCAGGCACCAGATGATGTGTTCTTTTCCTTTGAACTTCATCCTGCTACCGGCTTTGCCTTTCAGTTCCATGTGGTGGAGGTCGCGGTAGTAATTACTGTATTCCTGTAATACAGTGACTCTTTTCTGCAATTTTTGCAACAAATTCATAGTTACGTTTTTTTTAAAAAATCAAAGCTTTCCCATTCGGGCTTAATTCATAAGCGATTGAAACCAAAAAACAATTATGGATTTCACAACGAGGAAGCCCACTTTCTTTTAATTAAAAAATCAAACAGAATTCCAAAGAATTCTATTGTTAGAAAATGTTGCTTGTATTAGTTGCTTTAGTGAAAGAGTCGAAAAACAAATGTATAAAATATTTTCAGAAAGAGCGGTGTTTTGCAATAAAAAAAATGCAATTTCTGCCGACCACTTCACATTAGGCGAAAAGTAAACTAAAAACTGCCTGAAAATAGTATTTCACAGGAGGGGGATTTCATCAGTTTTCCACTGAGATGAGTTGATTCATGATCTTCATGTAAAGCTCCTGTGGTTTGAATGGTTTGGCGATATAATCGTTGATACCGGCTTTGAAGCAATTTTCTGCTTCGTTTTTTGAAGAATTAGCGGTGAGTGCTATGATGGGAACGTTACTTTTTTCGCGGATTTTCTTTGATGCTTCGATCCCGGTCATTACGGGCATTTGAATATCCATGAGTATGAGATCGTAGCCGTGTTCTCTGAATTTTTCAACGCCGATCAACCCGTTTTCGGCAATATCAACGCTGACAAGATCCGACCAGGTGGTCAAAATCTTTTTAGTGGCGATCTGGTTGAGGAAATGATCTTCGACAAGCAGGATCTTTAAAGGAATATCCGGCTTATCGCGTTCATTGAACCTGATGAGCTTGGCGATTTTAACAGGTATTGAAAAATTAAATGACGAACCCGTTCCTTCGCTGCTTTCAATGTCCAACGTTCCCTGCATTGTTTTGATGAGCATGGTGACGATCGCCATCCCGAGTTTCCTTTTTTTATCTTCGGTTTTTTCCTCTGAATAAACTTCGAGGAGCTTATCGGCTTCCAAAAGTTCCTTGACCTTTGACTTAGGCATACCGACGCCCTTATCCTGTACGCTGAACTGTAGCGATGCTTTGTTGTTGATCGCTTCTTTGCATACGCACTTTATCGTAATTTTTCCCTTTTCCGGAGAGTGTTTAATGGCGTTATCGATCAGGTTGTAAAGGATTTGGGTAACCTTGTTCGGATCGATGTACAGCTTTTCAGGCAAATCGTCGGGCGTTTCGATCTTAAGATCGACTTTTGCGTTGTCGGCTTTGATCTTCATCACTTTGTGGATGCTTTGCATAAACTCTTTGATATGCACTTCTTCCTCCTCAACCTTGATCTTATCAGACATCAATACGCTGAAGTTGAGCAGGTTGTTGATCATGATGGAAAGGTCGTCAACCGAAGTTTTCAGGCCGTCGATGAATTCCAGTTGCTGTGCGCTGGTGTTGTTATTTTCCAGCAGGAAAAGCAGATTTACGATGGACGATAGGGGAGTCCGGATATGAAAACTCATATCAGCCAAGGCTTCTTCTTTGATCTTGGAAGCTTTGCTGGAAATATTCTTTTCGATGATGAGTTGCTCAGAAATTTTTCGTTCTGTGATATCCTGAACGGCGCCAACCAGGAGGATTTTGTCGGTCAATTCTTCATGGTAAACCTTCGCTTGCAGCGCAATATATTTGATCGTCCGGCCATCGATAATGATCCGGTGTTCGATGGTGTGCAGTTTGCCGTCTTTTGCGGCTTTCTGGAAAAACTCTTCGACCTTTGGCCGGTCTTCGATTTGTACATAATTGATATAATCGGAAAGGGTGGGGTTGAGGCTTCCCGGCTGAAAGCCGAAAATGCGATAGATCTCGTCCGTCCATTTCATTTCATTGGACACGATATCCACTTCCCAATTACCAAAGTGTGCCATTTCCTGGGCTTCCACGTTTCGCTTTTCGCTGATCTCCAGGATACGTGCGGTTTCTTCGAGCTTCAGTTGGGTTTTAAACCTTTGGAGCGCATAGCGGATCGACCGCCCCAGCAATTTTCCATCGAATTGCCCTTTGACAAGGAAATCCTGTGCGCCGGCTTTGATAGCCTGGTTGCCTACTATTTCGTTATTCAAACCCGTAAGTACGATCACCGGTACTCTGGGAAATTTTTCAACAAAAGTAGTAAGGGTTTTAAAACCCGCGCTGTCCGGCAGGGTAAGGTCTAAAAGGACGATATCGACCGGTTTGGTTTTGATCTCTTCCGAGCCTTCAAAAAGATTGGAGGCATGAATGAATTCATGCTTAACGGACGAATCCTGGAGAAATGTCTTAATGAGCTTGACATCGCCGGGATTGTCTTCGATCAATAGGATATTGAGCGTCTGATTTGTGGTCATAATTTTGCTTCTTCACGGTTTCCGAATCAACTTGCCACTCTTGGCAAAATAGCTGTACTGAGCCAGAATTCTTCGATCTTTTGGATAATATCAAAAAATTTATCAAAGTCAACCGGCTTATTGACGTAGCAATTTACATGAAGATTATAACTCTTCAAAATATCTTGCTGTGCATTTGATGTAGTCAATACGACTACTGGAATTCTTTTGAAGTTCTGATCCGTTTTTATTTCTTGCAAGACTTCACGCCCGTCTTTTTTTGGCAAATTGAGGTCGAGAAGGATCAGATCGGGAGTAGTGACATCGAGGTAGGGCGGTTCTTTTTTAAGGAACTTAATAGCTTCCACACCATCCATCACAACATCAAGCTTGATATTGATGCTGCCTTCTTTGAAGGCTTCCTGTGTCAGCCTGACATCACCGGGGTTGTCTTCTATTAAAAGTATATTCACGGGATCCGGGTTTTTAATCATGGTAATAAACTTGTTTTTTTACGAAGTTCATGAGGAAAGGTTGCGTGTCAAATTATTACTATCATATTTAACAATTCAACTTAACTGTTGCTGTTTTAAACCTTTAATGTTGATAAGGGGGTGCCGGGGTGTCTGTAATTTTTAGGATTAATTGCTTTACGCCTGCTATTTAACACTAAAAAAATACAATTCCGTGAAATGCAACGGACAGATTGTGACAGGTTAAAACTTTTTTGGCTAAATGTAAACAGGATAAAAAACAATGTTTATGTAGGTTTTTAAAGGTTGTGATTTTTTAAATTGTTATCATTACAAAGCACTGATGTAGCAATTAAAATGTTAAACAATTCTGTTTTCAACAAAAACTCATACATTCGGGCTAAGTTCAATATCCGGTTTTAAAGTTTAGGTTGTAAATTTTTTGATTTACACCATCACCGGGATTTTAATTCAACCTTTACCAAGTTTCATATCCAGGATGAAAACCCTCAGTCAACTCCATCAAATTTTCAATAATTACCTCGAAGAAAATCGTTTTCACGGCGTCCCGCCAGAGTTGTACATTCCCGTTAATTATATTATGGATTTGGGGGGGAAACGGCTAAGACCTGTCTTGTTGCTCATGGCCTATAATCTATTCAGGGATGATGTAGAGAATGCACTGCCGGCAGCTTATTCCATTGAAATATTCCACAATTTCAGCCTGGTTCACGACGACATCATGGATATGGCGCCCCTGCGTCGCGGGCATTCCGCCCTTCATGTGAAGTATGGCATCAATACCGGCATTCTCTCCGGCGATGTTATGCTGATCTACGCATATCAATACCTTTTGAAAACCCGAAATGAAAAGCGGCTCGTCGAGCTGATCACTTTTTTTAACGATATGGCTATTGCGGTTTGCGAAGGTCAGCAATTCGATATGAATTTTGAAAAGAAGGCTGTGGTAAGTATTCCGGAGTATTTAAAAATGACCGGATTGAAAACGGCGGCACTACTGGCAGGAGCCATGAAGATGGGCGCTATCATTGCCGATGCTCCTGAGAAGGATGCGCAACTGATCTACGATTTTGGTAAAAATACCGGCATCGCATTCCAGCTTCAGGACGACCTCCTCGATACCTACGGCGATCCCCGGAAATTCGGGAAAAAAGAGGGTGGAGATATTGTGCAAAATAAAAAAACCTTCCTCCTATTACGCGCTTTGGAAATTGCCGACGACGAAACCAAAAAGAACTTATTACAATTGATGTCCTCGACAGGTGATGATGATGTAGTGAAGATCAGTGCCGTGAAAAAGATATTCGATCAACTCAATGTGAGAGCGGAAGCAGAACGGGTAACAGCGCAATATTTGAAAAAAGCTTATGAGGCGCTGGATGCCTTGTCGGTTCCGGAAGAAAAAAAGCAACCGCTCCGGGAACTGACAACTATTTTATTGGAAAGAGAAGTATAAAAACAATAGACTTGTACGCATTTGATTTTCAATATTTTAAGGACAATTGATAGTTCGAC
>CAZKDA010000184.1:0-10047 GCA_964551455.1 uncultured Saprospiraceae bacterium | reverse complement strand
AAACTAGAAACTAGAAACTAGAAACTAGAAACTAGAAACTAGAAACTAGAAACTAAGATATACGGCTTCGCCGTCGATAAGTCGCAGCCTATTCGTCCGAAAAATTGAAGATTGTTAAACAAGTACATTTTAAATATAAACAACAGCGCAAAGGTCGTATCCGGCTATGCAATTGCCTGCACAGCGTTTCAGACCAAAGCGCCGGATTTTATTTTCCTCAACAAATTCGCAGCAATACTCACGTTCAGTGAAACGCCAATATTGGTCAGTTGTACGCTGAGGTATTTGTTGTTTTCTTTTTCCACAAGGATCCCTTTGAGGCCCGTGAGGTTTCCGCCGATCACTTCCACGAAATCGCCTTTCTGAAAAGGAGTGTTCTCCAGATGAACCGCCTCTGCTTCTCCCAGAATTCTTTTGATCAGGTCGATCTCTTCCTCCGGAATGGAGATAAGGTTTTTATTGAATTTGACAAAATTGAGTACGTAGGGACAATCGAGCACAGGAACGTACTCCTTCCGGGTGATCTTCACAAAAACATAATGATTGATCAACGGGAGATCGACTTTCTTGATTTTACGAACATAACGCCGGGTGACAGTCTGGATGGGAAGATAAACGTGGACGCCGGATTGATCCAACATCTTTGCAGCCATTTTTTCGCGTTTGTAATGCGTATAAACGGCGAACCATTTTGGAGTGGTTTCATCCAAATGATTTTCACGGTGCTCTGCTGTCTTTGAAATCTGGTTGCTCATTTTTATCACACGCCAACAGGCGTATTTAAAAAAGCTTTTGGATTTATAATTTTAAGTTTGAATGACCTTGCTGAAAAAACCGGAATTGAAAACCGGAGATCAAATTTTCCGGTCTTCAAATCCAGCAGTTATGAGAATACATCAAAGTCAATCTTTACCCCGATCCTTCGCAGGGCTATATCATTCGTCTTTCGCCCAGAGCAGCAAACGCTCAGGGTTCAGTTCGTTCAAGGTTCCGTCGGGCAATTCGTTTTCCTGATAGATCAGGTAACGCACCTTTCGCTGGATGAGGCTTTCCGCCTTTTCGATCAATTCCAGCAGATAGGCTTTGTCAATATTGCCAATAAATATCAGATCGATGATCTGGCTGTTCAGCCCTTTTGCAAAATCGCCGACTAGGTAAACCCGGTTGACATCTCCCAGGCGCTCGACCACATTTTCGATGATGCTGTCAAGCCCGATGTGTTTTAATAAAATATTATGGATTTCTTTGAAAAGGGGATGCTTCGTATTGGCTTTGAACATTTTTTTGTTGCCGATCAATTCGGCGCTGAGCATCCCTGCTTCTTCCAGTTTGTTGAGCTCCACCCTGATGGCGTTTGAAGATTCCCCGAACTCGCCTTCCAACCCCCGAAGGTAGGAAGTGGTGTTGCTGTTTAGAAAAAATTTCAACAACAACTTGATGCGCGTTTTTGAGGAAATAAGGGTTTCGATCATGGAATATTGTTTGAGTAACAAAAGTACTCAATGTGTAAAAATATCCGAAACTTTTTTAATGTTTTTTTATCGTCCGTTTCACGTGTACATCTAAGAAGTGCCGGTATTCGTGGCCTGCATGCTTTCGGTCTCATCTTCGCGAAGGGTATCGGTCAATATTTTTCGGATGACGAGGAAGCCGACCCCCAGAAACCCACCCAGAAATATTCCTTTGGCAATGGCGATGAGTTTTGACTTGAAGATTGGATATAATGGCTGCGAAGGGCGGTCGATGGATTGAATAAAAGGCGTTTTTGTTTTTAATGAAAAATCGGCGATCTCGAGGTTTTTTACCGCTTCTGCATACATCAGCGTCAGCATGGACACTTCCCTTTGCAGCACTGATTCTTTGAGTTGGTCTTTGTTGGTAAACAAACCCCGGTTCTGATCCCTGAAAAGCGCAAGTTCAAGCTCCTTGCTGCTCAGCAAACCGGCGATTGAATCTTTTTTGGATTTCACGAGGTCGTAAGTTTGTTTTTGTTTACTCACCGCTTTTTCAATATAATACACGCTGAGTTCATCGTATAGCGCCTCAATGAAAGCGATAGAGAGCTCACTGGAACGGGTTTCGAGGCCAAATCTCATGATGCCGCTTTCTTTGGACACGGAAGATGTAAATTCCACGTTTTCGCCGGCGCCATCCAGCATGCGGTTGTACATGCTTTTAAGTACAGAATTTTCTGTGGCATTGAGCAGGTCGAGGCTGTCATTTTGAAAATAAAAATCATACAGCGCTTCGTTGTCACCTTTTTTCCATTGCTTGTGATACTCGTAAAGCCGGATGATGTGATTGGCGATCATATCCTCCTGACCGTCCACGGTACACTTTTGCAATAAAGCGCTTTGGACAATTTTCCTGGATTTCGATAGCTCAAGAATTTTTTCGAGGTTGAATTTTCCACCGGCGCCGGAACTGATCCCGAAATTGCTGAGAATCCCGGAAATACCGCCGAAGCTGCCTCCTTCGTCTTCATTCACCATGAAGGTGAGATCGGCTTTATAAGTAGTATGTGTCGTAAAAGCCTGGTATAAAAAATAGGCCACGCAAAGCACTCCGAGTATTGCTACGATCTTCCAATGGCCGAGCACATACCAGAAGTATTCAAGGAGTTTTTCAATCAACTCTTTCAGGGTGATCTCGTCGTCTTCCATCCTTTTGTTTTCCAATTCGCTCATTATCGGTTGATTTGTTGGATGAGTATGACGAGGGCCAGGATAGCGGTAGCCTGAGCAATAGAATCGGCCAGCGTTTTACCCCAATCCACTTTTTCTCCTTCTCTTTCTTCTTTTGGTTTTTCCGGTTTTGGCGGTTTTACACCAACAGTCACTACCGAGCCGTTGCGTACCGAAGGGTAGTTTTTGAAAAAGAGAAATGTCTTTGTTCTTTCCAACTCACCGTTGGGATGCTCTACGGATATCAAACTGCTTTTACCGTTTTCACCGATGCCGGCAGCGTATTTATTGACGTACCACTTGGCATTTTTTCCTTTGTGATAAGCCACATTGAATTTTCCGCCCTCAACGATCTTGTCGGGGTATAGCTCCACAGCCCGCGTAGCGCCGTTGATCGTCACGAGTTCTTTGACTTTTGGAATTTCAATGACATCGCCTTCTTTTAAAATGAAATTATACCGCGAGTTGCTGTTTTTTAAAACCTCAACAAGGTCCATCACCACGAATCCCGTACCGCCATCGCTGCGATAAAGCGTAGCGCCACTCGGAAAAGCTCTGTTGGTCAATCCGCCGGAGCGCTGAATGATGCTGAGCAGTTTTTCATTCTCATCGAGGATAGGATAGGCGCCGGGATACATGACCTCGCCGGTTATGGTAACTATTTTTTGAAAATCGAAATCGGGAATGCTTCGCACCACAATATGATCGAAAGGCATTAACTGAAAATCATTATTTGCGCCGGAAATGATGTTGAGGCTGTCATCGACTTCGATGGTTGCGGCTATTGATTCATTCGGCTCATTATCTTTCAAAATGATCCGGAACACATCGACATGGCTTTTAGATGCTTCGAGCTTCAATCCGCCGGCAAGCGTCAAAGCATCTTTGAGCGTGAAGGCCTCGGCATAGCTGAATGCTCCGGGATCTCTCACTGCGCCGCTCACCTTTATGTTCATCTCGTCGGTATAGCTCAGTTTTGAGTAAATCGTGATGCGATCAAAAGGTTCCAACATTAAATTTTCAGCAGAAGAAGGATCTTCCATGATCTTTGAAATATCGAGCCGGATGTATTGAGCGATCTGGCTATTCGTGGGATCTGTCCGGATCAGATAGGCAAAATCAGCAGCATCGACGCGCAAGCCGTTTGCAAAATAGATCAAATCACTGACCTGTAGGCTGTCGTCGTAAGCATACGATCCGGGGTTGCGGACGGCGCCGTCGATCGCGACATCCGAATCGTCGAGAAAGGAAGACTTCGAATACACGCGCAGTTCATCGAATGGTTGTAAAACGATATTGTCTTCCGATCCGGGATTGAGCAGTGCATTTTGCAGATTGACCCTGATGTATTGCCGTTCTTTGGGTTTTGCAATATCCTTTCGTTTGATATAAGCATATTCCGCTACATCGGGCGTGACGCCTCCGGCCAGCAGGATGGCATCTTCTACTTTAATATTTTTATCAACATCAAAAGGCAATTCTATGGGATTTCGCACGGCGCCTCCTACGGAAAAAGTCGCCCTTTCGGTAAACTGTGCCTGGGTATAAACGATCAGTTTGTCTTGTGGAAGCAAATCCAGGTTTTCGGGTGACGCCGGATCGTCGATGACCGCATTGAGGTTGATTCGGCGATATCTGACCGTGCCGTCGAGATTAGCCCTTTGCAGGAAAGCAATATCTGTCCGGGAACCCAAAGCCAAAACACCTTTTTGGATCAGGTCGCTGAGCCGCATTCCCTGGTAGTGCTCGTATCTGCCGGGAAACTCTACAGCGCCGGAAATTTCCGCAAAATTCTTGTAGGGTTTCGGGATGGTTTTTACAACGATCTTATCGCCGTTCAACAGTTCAAAATCGCGGCCTGCCGTGAGCAGGTCTTTATAATTGACATCGAGGATCACCTCTTCGTCGTTGACAATGCGCGTGACCTGGAAGTTGCCATGATAAGCATTGTTTTGCAAACCGCCGGCAAATTCAACCAGTTTCATAAGGTTTTCACCTTTTATCAGTTCGTATTGAAAAGGGCGTTTTACGGCTCCCGAAATAGCGACCAGCCGCTCGGAAACTGGCACGTGGATATAATCATTTTCCTGTAAAAAGAAGTTATTCTGAACGGCAGGGTTGAGCAAAAACTCGTAAATGTCCATTCGTTTGGGTTGCTCTCCAGCCCGCATCAGGTTGATGTTCCGAACACTCCCAATGTCGGAAGGGCCGCCGGCAGCCACAAGGGCGTTGAATGCCGTGTTGGTTGCCGGGATGGTGAAGCTGCCGAAATTGAGTACTTCACCGACAATATTCACCGTGATGGTTCTCGAATAATTGACGGAAACCTCGAATTCTTCTTTTCTAAACTGGTAAAACTGTGAATACCGCTGAAAAAGCAACTCCTTTGCTTTGCCCAGCGAAATTCCTTTGAGGTAAATACGGGGCATCGCCGTCGGCGAAATATACCCCGTGCTGTTGATCTCAAAAATATCGGCAGTTTGGGAAATACCCCAGATCGAGATCGCGATGATGTCTCCTACGCCCAGGATGTAAGAATCCGGGGGTTTTACATCCTGCGACTGGCGATAAAGCGATATGCTTTTATTTCTGAAGATATGCTGCCCGAAGATGGGAGATGCCGGGAGGTCATTTTTTTCTGCTACCATTTCTTCGGCAATGGTGGCCTCAATATCTGATTTTTTGATCTCTTCGATGGCTTTTTCAGTGGTATCCCGTTGTATCCTCACGGCTTCCGAAACATCGACCCCGCGTATGGCGGGGTTGGATAGTTCGATGCCCTCTGCTTCGATCTTGGGAGGCGGCGGAGCTTGCTGGGCAGCGCCTTTTTCTGCTTCCAGTTCTTTGATGACCTCTTCGAGCGCCTTTTCGGCTGCCAATACTTCGGAAGGACTGTTTTTATTTATTTTATCGATGTCGATCCCTTTGAGGAGCATGCGCTGGCGGATCACATCTTCGTCGAGTCCTCTGCGTTCCAGTTCCGCACGTGCCTGTGCCTCAGCAGGAGGCTGGGCAATGAGCATCCCTCCGAATAAAATCAACAGAAAAAAAACAGCAACCAGTTTTTTCATGCAATTGTGTGTTTAACAAACTTGTTATGCTTTTTCAGAATTTTGGCAAAAGTAAATAATTCTGCTGTTTACCTGTAATCCGCTGACTTAATTTATTAGCCGAAACATCTAAATGCCTGTGATACAGGTTTTAAAACCTCAGAGATCATCTGCCTGCCTTTGTTTGTGTTAAATTAATTGAGCAAGGTGAGGACGAAAACCGGCTCAATGAAATGTTGCGCAATGATAATTCAAAAGCCGGAGAAACAAAAAAATATTAACAGAAAAATATTTGGGGATGGTTGGAGATAATCACGCCTGCGGCGTGATGGAGATAATTGGGGATTTTCTTTTTTGATACGTAAAGCGTATCTCTGATAGATCACGGGCGAGTGGTATCCCCCACCATCCCCCAAATTTTCAAATCGCATTAATGAAAACAAACATTCGATGCAACTAAAAAAGCAGTTTGGATGTTTAAGTATCAGATTTTGATTTTAACCCCGACGTAAATATACCAGAGGCAGCTTTTCCGAAAGTTGCCTCTTTTTTTTAGTATTCCTTTAGTTTGTTTTCCAAAATAAATACGATCGGTTCGCGATCTCCCAGTGACCTGGCAAAATCCAACGCATTTTGCCCTTTGTCATTTGTTACCCGTGGATCGGCAAATTCCTGCAACAAACCACTCACCCAGTCTGTGCGGTTGTAAAAAATCGCCCAGTGCAGGAGGGGTTTTCCATCGACGGTTTGATTCAAGTCCACTTTGTGTTTTGCCAGTACCGCAAGGATGGCGACCGAAGCTTTTTCAATGGCTTTTACTACCGGCGCGGGGGCTTCCTTTCCACCGAAAAACGGATCGGCACCTGCTCTGAGCAGTAAATCCAGCATCCGCGCATCTTTGTACGCCAGGAATTGGGGACTGAGCAATTGCTCCTCAAAATTGAGTACGCCGGTGATGCTCTCCGGGTATTTTTTTATGATAAAGTCAACGAGGTCGTAGCGGTTGAGGCTGATCGCTTTCGTGAGCGGTGAATGCCTGAGTTGCGGAATGAAATTGATCGGATCGGCTCCCTTTTCAACGAGGAACCGCGCCAGCTTATCGTTTTGAATACGGATAGCCAACATCAGCGGGGTAGTGTTGTAAAAAACATCAAAGCCGTCGATGTTTTCTATCTTTTCGATGAAGTACTTAACGGCGTCGGAATCCTGGCTATTCATGGCTTTGAGCAAAGCGCGGAGGTAATCCGTTCCTTTGGCAGCATACAGATCTTCGATCTTTTTCAATTCGGCCTCGGCGGCTTTTTTGCGGCGTTCCAGCGCTTTTTCTTTTTCCTTTTGCGCTGCCAATTCGCGTTGCTCACGTGCGCGGGTGGCTTTGGCTTTCATCTCCTCGTGTTTTGCTTTGTCGGCCTGGCGTTGTTTTGCGCGGGTTTCATCCTGGTAGGATTGCAACATTTGTCCGAGTTTTTTATCCGTTAGTTTTTGAGCTTCTTCAAAAGGGGTGATCCCCTTTTTCGTAGGCAGGTGAATATCAGCGCCGGCCTCCAGCAGCAATTCAGCGATGGCTTCATTTTCCCAGTAAACTGCTTTGTAGAGGGCGGTGTCGCCGTGTTGATCCCGGAAGTTGGGATCGGCGCCGACTTCCAGCAACATCTGAACGATCTCCGCCTGGTTGTTGTCCGTTGCGATGGTAATCGCCAGGCGGTTTAATCCATCGCGTTGATTGGGGTCAATGCCTGCCCGCAATGCCCGTCGCACCTCGTCGGGATCATTTTGGGCTACAGCTCTGAGCAGATCGGTGATGTCGAGCGTGAGCCGGTCTTTGATGGTTCTCCGGCTTTTGTCCAGAAAATCGCCCAGCTTTTCAAAAAAATCATCTTTCGGCATGTAAAATTCCTGGTTTGTTGTTCACGGTTTTCCTAAACCGTTTTTTTAATTGTTTAAACCCGGCGATAAAGATAAAGATTTTGCACAGGATCGTTTGCCCGCACTTCTTTTTTGTATTTCAGGTGCGCTAAAAACCTATTACGGGATTAAACATACTCGTACGCTTGACGAGAAATATTTAGAAGTTTCATTGAGAATGGTTGGCCGTCAGGTCCTGCTCAATTCAGGTGATAGTACTTCGCGTGTATTGCCGATTATTAAGCGCAATGACCGGTATAAGATCGAATCCGAATTTGAATTCAACCCGGAAGAACTGGTATATACGTATTGCGTACATTCCGCTCGCACCTCCTCTCTCAAGTGGTACCCTTGCCTCCGGCAGTAAATTACAACAAATAACTTTCCTTTAAAAAATGGACTATACACGACAACGCATAGATTTCGGATTATAAAAATTAATCTATGCGTAGTCGGTATAACTGTTCACGGATAAATTTCGGGAAAAGCAAAATCCGAAATTTATCCGTGAACAAGTATAAAATAAACTCCGCAAAGGTAGTTCAGGTGAGTTGATGCCTCCGGCCAGAGGTTTTGATGATGTTACGCACGACTTTGAAAAGGTCGCGCGAGCGGGCGTGGGCTTGGTCTGTCAGCATGGACGCATGTTCGATGTTGAATGCCTTTTTTATTTTTCATGAGGCTAATTTTGTATCAATAAGTTCAACCCGGAAAATTAAATTGGCTCTCAATGCATCAAATACTTTTAAGATTGTTGCAATGGTAACATTTTTTGACCCCTTTTCCAGTTTTGATATTTGAGCTTTTTGAACGCCGACTAATTTTCCGAGTTCTTCTTGTGTAAGATTTCTCTCTTTTCTTGCAGTTTTTATCAATTCCCCAACAATCTCCATTCTCAAATCAAATTCATATTGATCTCTTTTTGGTGAGCCGAGCTGTCCAATGTGTTTATCTTTTATCTGATCAAGAGTTAACTTTTTCATTATTATAAATTTTATGATTTATCTTCAAAATATTTTTTTCTAATATCTTCAGCTTTTTTTATTTCCTTTTTAGAAACTTTATCAGT
The DNA here is from genome assembly GCA_964551455.1 of uncultured Saprospiraceae bacterium. Classification (GTDB taxonomy): domain Bacteria; phylum Bacteroidota; class Bacteroidia; order Chitinophagales; family Saprospiraceae; genus JAHDHW01. The sequence continues at coordinate 1,339 of CAZKDA010000184.1, read as the reverse complement.
CTTTTTGACAAATCCATGTGTTGTTATTACAAGCGTTTCGTTTTTATCTTCCTTATCCCAAAACGCCAATATCCTGTACTTTTTCTTTTTGTAAAGGGTTCTAAATTCCCAAATTAATTCCGTTAGCTTTTTGAATAATTTTGGGTCGTTATAAAAACATGATTTATCAATATTGTAAATTATTTTCTCTCTGGCGTTCTCTTCAAGTTTATCAAGGAATTCGATAGCTTCTTCCAGGAATATTACATCAAATTTCTTATTCATAGTTTTCGGAGTGAATACTCAGGTAAACTTTACAAAAGTGCAAAAAGTTTCTTTATCGGGAAACAATTTTGAGTAAGAAACTATTCTTTGCCCGCTCGCGCCTCCTCTCTGAGGTGGTACCCTTGCCTCTGGCAGTAAATTACAATAAATAACTTTCCTTTAAAAAATGGACTAAAATAAACTCCGCAAAGGTAGTTCAGGGTCGCGCGAGCGGTGGAAAAAGTATAAAACAGAAGAATATTGCTGGCGTGATTACGCCGAACTGAGGGTTGGTCTCTTTTTGCAATTATAGAAATTTATTAAAGATAGGTTTTTTCCAGTTTTCAATCTGAACCCCATTAAGTCTATTCAAATGCTTCTCATTATTTGTGACTAAAATTAAGTCACTTGCTATGGAAGTAACTCCCATTAGTATATCAAAATCAGGAATCACATTACCTGCTTTTTGTAACCTAACTCTTTCCTTTGCATAGGCATCTAATACTCCATAAATGGGAATTACTGTGAATAATTCTTCCATTTTATCTATTTCTTTAGAATGTTTTTCAACGTTAGTGCTTTTTTCAGCTCCATATTTTAATTCGGCAATTGTAATTTCTGATATGAAACAGTTTTCAATTCCAACGTCTTTAATTTTCTCATTTATCCTGTATTTTCCTTGTAGGAAGAAAATACACGTATCTGAATCTAACAAATATTTCATTTAATCAAAGCCTATTTCTCTATCTGATCTTGTTCTCGAATTCATTATATCGTCTGATAAATTCAAATTGATTTCAGACCAAGCTCCAAATAATTCATCCAATAGGTTTTCTTTCTTATTATTTTTAGAATTAAAATCTATTTTTAGATTTTCTGAAAGCTTAGATAAAATTTCTAATTTATTCTCTATGCTTAAAGCATTGATGAGCCTCATTAGCCTATTAACAATAATTTTTTCCATATTCTACAGATTTTATTCAATCCAACAAATATAATCTTTTTTGGGGTTATTTGTTATAACAAGATGATTGCTGTGGCAAACTTTACAAAAGTGCAAAAAGTTTCTTTATCGGGAAACAATTTTGAGTAAGAA
>CAZKDA010000183.1:0-10092 GCA_964551455.1 uncultured Saprospiraceae bacterium | reverse complement strand
AACGAAATGATCCTCGTGGAAAAAGGGATACTTAACCTGAACACTGAACAAAAGGATGAAGACAACTTCAATACGGAATCCTATCTCGTTGGTCAATACCAGGGCGATGTAAGAAAAAATCTTCCTGACCTGCAAACCGGCGGTGAGCGTCCGGTCAGGTTCGAAGATGGTATCCTGCTTCCTTCTTACCGCTTACCTACCGAAGCCGAGTGGGAATATGCCGCGCTGGCTTTGATTGGCAACCAGCCAACAAATGATGAAAGGATTTCCGACAGGCGAATTTATCCCTGGAATGGAAATACCGTTCGTTTCCAGCAACGAAACAAATACCAGGGTCAGATCCTTGCGAACTTCAAACGCGGACGCGGTGACTACATGGGTATGGCTGGAAAATTGAACGACCAGGCTCATATTCCGGCTCCGGTTCGTACTTATATCCCCAATGATTACGGCTTATACCACATGGCCGGTAACGTCAATGAATGGACAATGGACCTTTACCGCCCGCTCACCGGTACTACTTTGAGAGGGGTGGATGATCAAGACCTGAACCCGTTCAGGGGTAATAAATTTCAAACAAAAGTGCTTGACGAAAACGGCGCTCCTGTAGAAAAAGACAGCTTAGGCCGTATTCGTTACCGCTACGTTGAAGATGATGAAGCTGCAACTCGTGAAAATTACAAGCGAGGCCAGGTTTACAACTATCTCGATGGCGATAAAGAATCTTATGTGCTTTATGATTATGGAAAAACAACCCTCATCAGTGATAAATCCCGTGTGATCAAAGGCGGCTCATGGGCTGACCGCGCATGGTGGTTATCTCCCGGCGCCCGCAGGTTCAAAGAAGAAGACAAAGCTGACCGCTCTGTCGGCTTCCGTTGCGCAATGACCAGAACCGGCGGCCCCGTTGGTAACGAAGATGCCGGTGGCAATCATTTCAAAGTAAAACAAAAGAAAGTCAATCGGCGATATAAATAATATCAGCCACCTTGATAAAACTTAAAAAAGTCTCCGCATGATATTCTGATTGCGGAGACTTTTTTTTATCATTGATGCCTCCGAAATTCAGTTTCGAATGATATCATTGCAAGAACTTTATAGCATTTTCATTCATCACCCCCTCGTTGTGATCGATAGCCGAAAGGCAATTGACAACTGTATTTTCTTTGCTCTTCGAGGTGAGCGTTCCGACGGCAATGAATTTGCAGAAAAGGCAATCCAAAATGGCGCGGCTTATGCCGTTATCGACAATCCCGATTTTAAAAAAAGTGAACGGTACTTGCTGGTGCAGGATGTTTTAAAAACTTTACAAAGCCTTGCTCAGCACCACCGGCAGCATTTTGAAATTCCCATCATCGCTATCACCGGAAGTAACGGAAAAACAACGACAAAAGAATTGACGAATGCGGTGTTGAACAAGCGATTTAAAACTCATTGTACGCAAGGGAATTTGAACAACCACATCGGCCTTCCGCTCACTTTGCTGGCAATGAAAAGCGATACCGAAATCGCAGTTGTAGAAATGGGAGCCAACCACATCGGAGAGATCGGTTTTTTATGCAAAATAGCTCAACCAACTCATGGTGTAATAACCAATGTCGGCAAAGCGCACCTCGAAGGTTTTGGCAGTTTTGAAGGCGTCAAAAAAGCAAAGAGTGAACTTTATAAATTCCTTGCAAAAAATGGTGGAACCGCTTTTGTAAACCTCGACGAACCTTTTTTGAAAGCATTATCCGAGGGTATCTCCCATAGGGTTTTTTACCAGCAAAGCGACCAGCCATCGAATGAGAAAGACCTTTACGAAACCAAACTGGTAGCCGATAGCCCTTTTGTAAACGTTGCCTTTCCCGATGGTGAGAAACTGATCGAAGTGCAGAGCCAGATCATCGGGAGGTATAATTTTAATAACATACAAACCGCAATTACCATCGGGCAGTTTTTCACTGTAACCGCTTCAAAGATCAAGGAAGCTATTGAAAACTACATCCCCTCCAGCAACCGCTCGCAGATCATCGACATTGCGGGGAACACATTTATCCTGGATGCCTACAATGCCAACCCAAACAGCATGAGGCATGCGCTGGACAACTTCCTGAAAATGAAGGGCGTTCATAAAATTGCCATACTCGGAGACATGCTCGAACTGGGCAGCTTCAGCAATCAGGAGCATCGCGACATAATCGAATCGGCAAAAAAAATGAATTTCGATCAGCTGATCCTGGTTGGGAAAGAATTTGAACATGCAGCTCGTGAAAACAATGACCTGTTATGTTTTGAAACAACCGGAGCTTTAAAAGATTGGTTTGTAAAACAACAATTTAAAAATGCCCTCATCCTGCTCAAAGGCTCGAGAGGAATCCAGCTCGAAAAACTCCTGGAATAATAGTTACAAATCAAACGAATCGCTTGACAGCATTCAGCAACCGGTCCGGGATGTCTTCCTGGCAGGCCAGTTGGTAGTCGTTATACGAGCAAGGGATCATCCTGTGTCTTTTGAATTTTTTATCCGTTTTCACAGGCACCTGCATCCACCATCTGCCGGATGCGGTACTTTTCCAAAATCTTACCTGGAGATCGTTGAGTTTTGATTCAACGACATACTCCGTCAGGCTTTTTGATGAAACCGGGAAATCGTTTTTCCGGCTGTAAAATCCGTCGATAAAATACCAGATCAATTGTGCGACCACCTGTGCCGTTTGCCGGTTGCGGTCGAATTTGCTATCGAATCCGTAAAATCCGACAGACGACAACTTTTCGCTCATACCTGCATACCTGCTGATCTGGCAGGCTTCTTCTGCAAAAAAACCATTGGGGCTGGCGTTGCGGACGCCCGGAGCTTCCGATTGTTTCAGGCTCGACAGGTTGAAACTCAGGAGGTCTGCGTCGCGGATCACAGGCTCCAACTGATCCAGGGCTGATTTGGCCATGCCCAGCCTGATGCAGTCGTAGTTTTTGTCTTCGAGAAACCGGAGGGTTTTTGGTGAAACAAAATGTGTTTGAAACCCAATAAAACTCAGGTTAAAAAAGTGTGCGGATTTTTTATCCGGTATTTTATTGAGCGTTGCACCTCCGGAGTTGAGATCATAATCGATCATTTCATCGACAAAGGCCAGGTTTACAAATTCTCCTCTCGACTGGTAAGCAAAATATTGAGCCGTGACGGCTTCAGCATTTTTACCGATCAAGACAGGAATTATACCGCCAGAAAGCAGTTCTTCGATCACCGGGATCAGAAATGCATTATCGTTCTTGCGAATGTTGCCAAGGTCGGCGATTTCATCTTTTCGAAAAGGGAAGCTCAATTTGTAAAAAGAAGCCCTGACTTTGTCCGCTTCGGTTTCATCAATCCCGACAATTGCTATCCTCGCCTTTTTCAGATCAGGCAGGTTTTGATCGAACAGCAGGATATTTTTCCCCAGCTGGTCGGCGGAAAGCGTGTTGGCTTTTTTTAGAAGTTGGGGGGAAACCGGGCTTAACCAATTATTCAGCATATGTCAAAATTTTGGCAAAAGTAAATATTATACTTGTTCATGGATAAATTTCAGATCTTTTTATCTCGAAATTTTCCATGAGCAGTTATACCGACAAAGCATAAATTAATTTTTTTAGTTTAAAATCTATGTCTTGTCGTGTAAAATCATACCTTTCCAACAGGTTTTGCAGGATTTTCAGCCCTGAAAATAAAAATCCTGGATATAATTGAATGAACCACAAAAATTCAAGTTCTTTGCGTTGAACTTTCCTAAAAAATACTGTCAAAAAGTATGGATGAATTGTTAAACGCATACAGAGATAAAAGCCCTGAGATCATCTTCGAATGGTCAGACGAACAAACCAATGCAAAAGGCTGGGTAGTCATTAATTCGCTAAGAAATGGAGCTGCCGGCGGAGGAACGAGGATGCGGCTGGGACTGAGCAAAGAAGAAGTGATATCATTGGCAAAAGTTATGGAGATCAAATTCTCGGTTTGTGGCCCTGACATTGGCGGAGCCAAATCGGGAATCAACTTTGACCCCAACGACCCGCGAAGGCATGAGGTGCTGCAACGCTGGTTTCGTGCTATTTTCCCATTGCTAAAAAATTATTACGGTACGGGCGGTGACCTGAACGTTGACGAATTGAAGGACGTCATTCCCATTACTGAGGAATTGGGGCTATGGCATCCGCAGGAAGGGATCGTTAACGGACACCTTCAGGCCACTGATGGCGAGAAGGTAAACATCATCGGCCAGTTGCGGTATGGTTGTGCCAAAATAGTGGAAGACCATCGGTTTGCGCCCATCGGTCATCGTTATGCGGTAGCGGATATGATCACCGGATTTGGCGTTGGAGAATCGGTGAAACATTATTACGATATCTTCCGTAACAGCAGTTTGAATGGTAAAAAAGTTATCATTCAAGGTTGGGGAAATGTGGCTTCTGCTGCGGCTTATTATCTTTCAAACTATGAAGCAAGCATCATTGGGATCATTGACAGAGATTTTGGTATAATCAAAAGACAAGGACTACCTTTCGAAGAAATTAAAAAGCTTTTCATCCAAAAAAAAGGTAATAAGATCTTTTCCGATGAACTCCTTCCCTTTGAAGAGGTGAACCAAAAAATATGGTCATTGGGAGCTGACATTTTCATCCCTGGAGCCGCCTCAAAAATAGTTACGCGCACTCAGATAGACGCCATGATAAATGAAGGCCTTGAGGTCATGTCCTGTGGCGCCAATGTTCCCTTCTTCGACGATGATGTGTTTTTCGGGCCGACGGCAATTTATGCTGATTCCCATATAAGCCTGATCCCGGACTTTATAGCCAATTGCGGAATGGCGCGGGCCTTTGCCTATTTGATGCGTCCGGGAGCCAAAATGACTGATGAAGCCATTTTCAACGATGTTTCGGAAACAATAAAATCTGCACTCCGTAATGTTTACGATCACAATCCGGCAGGAACCGGAATATCTACTTCGGCATTAAAGTTATCATTAGCTAAATTAATGAATATCAATTCATTAATTTGAGAAACACACCAACCTTTGCTAACCGAATAAGTTATATAGTAAAAAAAATCTTAAAACATTTGTGACAACGGAAAAAAACAATATTTTTGTACTCAAAGCTAAAGCAGATACATTTTACCGACTATTTTATAGTCCCCTATTTTTTTAATCATCAAAGTCAAAACCCTATGACAAGGAATATTTTTGTACTAATAGTATGTCTAATCGGCTTATCCCTTTCCACAAGCCTGGCTCAAGATGGCTCGGATTACAAAGGAATGAAATTCGAAGCGCATCCCAAACATCAATCTGAAATCGGCATTAGCCCCGGTTTGTTTGTGATCTTGGGAGATATTGATCCAAAACCAGGCTGGGGAGTCGGGCTTCATTTCAGAAGAGCCTTTGATTATGCATTTGCCTGGAGAATCGATGCCATGTACGGTATGACCACCGGCCTCGAAGGGAGAAATTCCCACTCTTCAACTGAAAAAAATGATGTCTTAAACGGCGAAATGAACCCTAATCTTAATTATTTTAGTAATCAAAACCCTGCATTGAATACCTGGTACCACAATTACCAGACAAAATACATGTCCCTGACTTTTCAGGGGATATGGAGCCTCAACAGCTTCAATTTCAAACAGCAAACCCGGAAATCAAATATTTATCTGCTGGGTGGTGCAGGAGCCAATTCCTATAAAACTTATTATGATGCTTTAGACGGCGGCAGGAATGGTATGCAATATGACTTTTCTAGTGTCAATCCTAATAATGAACTTGGTGACACCAGAGCTGATCGTAAAACTGCAAAAGATAGAGTAAAAGCTATACTTGATGGTGATTACGAAACACGTGCTGAAATCGCTACCGGAAGGCATAAAGATAATGATCCTGAATCTTTCCGGATCAATTTCCATGCGAATGCCGGTGTAGGGGTTTCGTTCAAGATCAGTGAAAGTTTCAATATTGCTGTTGAACAACAGGTTACATTTGTTTTCGGAAACGATGGGGATCTGCTTGACGGTTATCAATGGAACGGGAATACGCTTACTAGGAATAACGACCTCGTCAGCTTTACCAGCCTTCGTTTGAATTTCAACATCGGCAAAAAGGAAAGCCGCTCCGAGCCATTGTGGTGGGTGAGTCCGCTTAGTCTAATGGCTGAAGACCTTGCTGAAGTTAAAGCCCGTCCGGTATTTGATACCACTGATAGCGACGGCGACGGTGTGGTGGATATGTTCGACCAGGAACCCGACACTCCCGAAGGTTATCCTGTTGACACGAAAGGTGTTCAACTGGACAGCGACGGCGATGGAATTCCTGATGGAATTGACCGGGAGCCGTATTCTCCGCCGGGTTATAATGTAGATGCCGACGGTATTGCACAGGTTCCAACGCCTGAGTACGCCCAAATCGACGATGTAAACAGGATCGTGGATTCCAAGATCAACGAATATGTCACTAAATCAGGCGAAGCCGGCAGCGACTGGTGGTTGCCGATGATCCATTATGACATTGACCGTTACGACATCAAAGCTTCAGAATTTGGCAAACTCCGATCCATCGCTGATGTGATGAAAAACTATCCCAACAAGCGGATCGTTGTGGTTGGTCATACTGATCGTTCTGCTAATAGCTGTTACAACGATGTGCTTTCTTATAATCGCGCTGAAGCAGCCATCAACTATTTAGTTTCTAAATATGACCTCGACCGCAATCGTTTCGTCCTCAACTGGAGTGGTGAAAATGATAACCTCGTCGATACGGACAGAGCGAATCTGTGGAATAGAAGGGTTGAATTCAGAGTCGCTACCAACGAAGTTGACGAAGAACGCCCAGATTGCCGTAAAGATGCCGGTAAAGGAAAAGGCGCCGGATACTCTGGTAATAAAGAAGCGGGATACTAAGATTTCAACCATATTCCTATAAACGAAAAAAGATGATCCGAAACCGGGTCATCTTTTTTATTTTGCACATTCCTATACTCAATAATTTCCCAAAGCCAGCATAGTGAGCGTACATCCATAAATGGTTTCAATGCCTGCTTTTTTAGCCAGAACCACAAGTTCATCGTTTTCAGCCCCCGGATTGAAAATGATCCTTTTGGGCTTTAAGCCAAAAATGTAGTCGTAGTATTCCCGCTGGTTTTCGGCATTCAGGTATAAAGTGATCGTGTGAATGCCTGAAATCTCCGGCTTTCCGGTCATTATTCCGATACCGCTTATTTCTCCTTTTTTTATCCCCACCGGCAATACATCTGTTCCGTTTTCAACCAGGCGCTCGGCGGCCATGTAAGCACTGCGATTCGGGTTTGGAGAAGCTCCTAAAACAAGGGTCTTTTTCATAGGCATAAAAAAAGCCGGAAAATCAGGCATCCTAACACCCGGCAGGAAATAAAAAATGAGTTTCAATTAAAAAATACTGAAACCGCCTGGATGAAAAATCCTCAGATCAACAAGCGGATCGGCGCTTCCAGGATACCCTTGAGCGTTTGTAAAAACTTCGCGCCGGTAGCGCCGTCAACTACCCGGTGATCACATGAAAGTGTAACCTTCATCATGCTTCCGGGAACGATTTCGCCGTTTTTAACTATAGGCTTTTCAACAATGCTGCCTACGGCCAGTATACAGGAATCCGGCGAATTGATAATGGCAGTGAACTCATCAATGTCGAACATGCCTAAATTGGAAATCGTAAATGTGTTGCCTTGCATTTCTTCGGGTTGCAACTTCCGGTTTTTGGCTTTTTCGGCCAGTTCATTAATCTCGGTTTTGATCTGCGCCAGCGATTTCATATTTGCATGACGGATCACGGGCACGAGTAATCCCTCATCAACCGCTACTGCCACACCGATATTTATGTGATTGTTTCGGCGGATCTTATCTCCGAGCCACGAAGAATTGACTGCCGGATGCTGTTGCAAAGCTGCCGCACAGGCTTTCACAATAATGTCGTTGAATGAAATTCTGACTGGCGAAAGTTCATTGATCTCAGCCCTTGCTTTGATCGCAAGCCCCATGTCGATCTCAACAGTCAGATAAAAATGCGGAGCAGAGAATTTGCTTTCGCCCAGCCTTCTGGCTATGGTTTTTCTCATTTGAGATACGGGAATATCTTCGTATGCTTCGCCAGAGTCGCCATTCAGTGTGAAAGCCGGAACCGAAGATCTTTCCTTTTCGGTTGCCACAGCTTTTCCGGCAGGTTTTGATTCTAAAAATGACTCGATGTCCCTTTTGATGATGCGCCCTTCATCACCGGTTCCTGAAACTTCGGAAAGGTCGATCCCGGATTCCGAGGCAATTTTTTTAGCCAGCGGCGATGCTTTGAGCCGTTTATCTTTCTGAGGTGTTGCCAGCGCAGTTTCTGATTTTTCAGCAGCTTTTTTTGGAATGCTTTCCTCTTTTTCCTGGGTTTCCTGTTTTTCTGAAGTTTCTTCTTTTTTAGGCTCGGATGCTGTTCCTTCCTCTTGTTCAGCGGCTTCGAGGACGGCTTTATAATCTTCCCCCTCTTCGCCTATCACGGCCAGCACCCCGTTCACAGGCACGGGACCTTCCTTTATGCCAATGTATAGAAGTACACCTTCCTGGTAGCTTTCCAGTTCCATTGTCGCTTTATCCGTTTCAACTTCCGCCAGCACATCGCCGGGTTCGACCACATCGCCTACTTTTTTGAGCCAGCCAACGATATTGCCTTCCTCCATTGTATCACTCATGCGCGGCATCCGAATAACTTCTGCCATAATTTTTATTTGTTTAGGGTTTTGAAAATTGTAAAATCCTGTGATGAAAACCTGTGGTTCATTTTCAAAATATAATAACTTCTCTTGGTTTTCCGGCTAAAAAAATTGATCTGACAAAACCAATTTTGCGGCTTGAATACCTTTGCAAAGGTGCAATATTTTATGTGAAATCACGGCATAATTCCATCAAAAAGTACCGAACACCGGGCATCGCGACCAATGTCTTCTACCTGCCGCACTAATTGAAACCGGTGGGTAAAACTCTTTACTTTTATTTCTAAATTTGCCGGTATGAATTTCTCATCAAAATTGATCGAAGAAGCCGTCAATGCTTTTGCAAGCCTTCCGGGGATCGGCAAAAAAACGGCTTTGCGCCTGGTTTTGCACCTCATCGGGCAGGAGACGGAAGTGACTTCGCAATTTGCTGATGCCATTGTGAAAATGCGGAAAAACATCCGGTCTTGCCAACGATGCCACAACCTGTCCGATACGCCGGTTTGCAATATTTGCAGTAATCCGCGGCGCGATGCCGGGACGGTTTGCGTGGTTGAAAACATCCGGGATATTATGGCCATCGAAGACACCAGCCAGTTCCAGGGGCTTTACCACGTTTTGGGCGGCGTCATTTCTCCCATCGAAGGCATCGGCCCCGGCGACCTCAATATCGAAGACCTCGTCGAGCGTGTTAAAAATGAACAAGTGAAGGAATTGATCCTGGCGATCAGCCCGAACATCGAAGGGGATACCACCGCTTTTTACATTGCCAAAAAGCTGAAAGACCTGGACGTAAAGATCAGCACTATTGCGCGCGGAGTATCGTTTGGCGGCGAACTGGAATACGCTGACGAGCTGACGCTTGGCCGCTCGATCGTCGCCCGCATTCCTTACCAAAAACAAGGAGAATAACTCATGGAGGATCATTTAACATGAAGCTATCCGTCGTCATTGTCAACTACAATGTTAAATATTTTCTCGAACAAGCCCTGGGGTCGGTGCACAAAGCCTGTCGCAATATCGAGGCTGAAATTTTTGTGGTTGACAACAATTCCGTCGATGACTCCGTGCAGATGGTCAAATCAAGGTTCCCGGATGTAAAACTCATTGAAAACAAAAAAAATCCGGGCTTTTCAGTTGCCAACAACCAGGCGATCCGGCAGGCAAAAGGCGAATATATTTTACTGCTCAACCCGGACACGGTCGTCGAAGAAGACACCTTTGAAAAATGTATCGGCTTTATGGATGCACACCCGGAAGCCGGCGGCCTTGGCGTAAAAATGATCGATGGTTCAGGAAATTTCCTGCCGGAATCGAAGCGCGGTTTCCCTTCCCCAAAAGTTGCTTTTTTCAAAACCTTTGGCCTTTCGC
>CAZKDA010000182.1:0-10098 GCA_964551455.1 uncultured Saprospiraceae bacterium | reverse complement strand
AAATATCCTGCTTGTTACCGTCCCGAGCGGGATGTTGAATTTGCCAGCGAATTCCTTGTATTTGTACCCCTGGTAATTCAACAGGAATGCCACCCGCAGGTCTTCATCCAGCGCCTCGATCATTTGGTTCAGGTTTTCCATCATCATCTTGGAAGGGCCTTCATTCCTGATGCTGTAACTTCCCGAATTGAGGAAATAATCATTGTCCGTGCCATCGAAGATAGTAGAAGATTTCACTCTTTTGCGATAGTCGTTGATAAAAATATTTTTCATGATCGTCATCAGCCAGGCTTTGAAGTTGGTTTCCGGCTGGAATTTATCCATATTTTTAAAAGCCCGGAAGGCGGTTTCCTGGTAGAGATCCCGCGCATCGTCCATGTTGTTGGTCAGTTTGTAGGCGAAGGCTTGTAATTGTGAAGTAAAGGTGTTGAACTTTTCATTGAAATCTATTGCTGTCATAATTGAAATTGGTTTGGTCATGTTAAGCGTAATTATTTTTGTTTAACAAATATAGTAATTATTTAAACAAATAAACAAGATTATCATCATAATTTTTAAAAATAAATTTCAATTTTTATATAATTCATTTAATTTCAGCGACTTAATATTTGAAATAAAAATTTGTCAGATTTTAGGAAGTTTCAAAAAATATTGAAAATTGTAAATAAAATTCATAATTTTATTAAACAGAAAATTGTGTTTTCAGCTTCGCAAATAAAATAAAAAAGCCGGTTTGAAATCAATTTCAAACCGGCTGGGGGTTATAAATTGGTCACCATTCCTTAACCTCTTTCGAAGAGAAAATTGCCATCGAGATCGAATACGAGGATTTTCCGTCCTTCGGGAGTAATGATCCCGACGACTATTTTGCTGCGTACTTTCCAGGATACTTTGATTTCAGCGCCAGGTTTAATCGCCTGAGTTATCCAAACAGCAAAAAAGTATCACACGATCTGCTGGAATTTTAATAGTAAAAATCATCGCTATCGTCCAACTTTGTATTTTTGGAATTGCCGGAAAATTGTAAGCAAATAGTGCTGTTGCATTGTCCGTCCGGTTGCCGAAAAAGGCGTACAGCGATATTCTTTTTTTATGAATTTACTAAAAAGATGAGGAAAACATTTTTCTGCATCGATGCGCACACCTGCGGCAATCCGGTGCGACTCGTTGCCGGAGGCGCTCCGAAACTGGAAGGCGCAAACATGATGGAGAAACGGTTGCATTTTTTAAAAGAATACGACTGGATCCGAAAGGGGCTGATGTTCGAGCCACGCGGCCACGATATGATGTCGGGTTCGATGCTGTACCCGCCGCACGATCCCGAAAACGATATTGCCGTACTTTTTATCGAAACCAGCGGTTGCCTGCCCATGTGCGGACACGGAACCATCGGCACGGTCACCATCGCCATCGAAGAGGGTTTGGTGCAACCCAAAATTCCGGGTCAGCTTCGCCTGGAAACTCCCGCCGGGCTTGTGAAAATCGAATACCGGGAAGAAGAGCAAAAGGTCAAAACCGTAAAACTGACCAATATCCCTTCATTTTTGCATAGTGAAAATCTGGAAATCGAATGCCCGGAGCTGGGACTACTGCGCTTGGATGTGGCCTACGGCGGCAATTTCTACGCGATCATTGATGCACAGGAAAATTTCACAGGCCTGGAAAATCACTCGGCATCAGACCTCATCCGCTGGAGTCCGGAAATACGAAAACGGCTGAATGAAAAATACCGGTTTGTGCATCCGGAGGATGAAAGCATCAGCGGATTGACGCACGTGATGTGGACGGGAAAAACGATCTCTCCGGAAGCTCATGCCCGCAATGCCGTTTTTTACGGCGACAAAGCGATAGACCGTTCGCCTTGCGGCACAGGCACTTCAGCCCGGATGGCGCAATGGGCAGCGAAGGGAAGATTGAATCCGGGAGATGTATTTATCCACGAAAGCATTATCGGGAGCCGGTTTATTGGAAAAGTGGAAGCGACGGCAAAATGCGGGGAATATCCGGCGATCATCCCCAGCATTGAAGGCTGGGCAAAAATTACGGGTTACAACACCATTTTTATCGACGATGACGATCCTTATGCTTTTGGTTTTCAGGTCATCTGAAATTTTTTAGGACGTGGTTTTGAACTCACCCCCACCTTCGATTCGCTCGGTTTCCCCCTCTCTTGCAAGAGAGGGGGATCAAGGGGGTGAGTTCAAAACCATCCGCGTTAAAACATATAAAATCATTTCCAACACATGAAAACAACCATTATTGGCGGCGGCATTATCGGTTTGTGTACGGCATATTTCCTTTCAAAGGCAGGCGTCGAGGTGGAAGTGATCGATAAATCCGATATGTCGGATGGTTGTTCCTTCGGCAATGCCGGGATGATCGTCCCCAGTCATTTTATCCCGCTGGCCAGTCCCGGAGTGATCGCCAAAGGGCTTCGCTGGATGTTTTTCCCAAAAAGCCCGTTTTACATCAAACCCCGCCTTAGCTTATCGCTGATGCAATGGCTCTGGGCTTTCCACCGCTCCTGCTCAAAAGAAAAGGTAGCGCTGGCCATTCCATTGCTGCGTGACTTTCACGCCCTCAGTAAGCAGCTATACCGCGATATGGCAGCTGATCCGGAGCTGGATTTTCATTATAAAGAATCCGGTATCCTGGTACTTTTCCGCATCGCCAACGCACAGCGGGAAGAAACTGAAATAGCTGCAATGGCCAACGAAATCGGCGTTGAGGCAAGGGTGATGAACGGCGCAGAAGTGGCCGCGCTGGACCCCGGAACCACGACCGATGTGAGCGGCGGAGTGTATTATCCGGGTGATGCACATCTGTTTCCCAACAAACTGATGGAAAGCCTGAAAAGCTATCTTAAAAAACATGGCGTCAATTTTCTGGACAAAACCACCATCATTGGTTTCCGACATCAAAACGACGTGATCGACGCAATTCTGACGGACAAAAACGAGGAGATCAAAATTGAAAACCTCGTGGTGGCAAGCGGAGCCTGGAGCGCCCGGATTTTGAAAATGTTGGGCGTCAAAATGTTGCTCCAGGATGGTAAAGGGTATTCGTTCACAATGAAAAATGTTGCGAAAAATATTACTATCCCGAGTTTACTGACGGAACACAAAATAGCCATGACGCCCATGGGAACGAATTTGCGGATCGGTGGTACACTCGAGATCAGCAATTTGTCATCTGCAATCAATCTTCAAAGGGTGGAAGGGATTGCGCAGGCCATTCCGAAATATTACCCGGAAATTCATTTTGAAACACCTCCGCAAAGCTCCATCTGGCACGGCTTCCGCCCCTGTTCTCCCGACGGGTTGCCTTATATCGGGCGTTCAATGAAATATAAAAACCTCGTGGTAGCTACCGGTCATTCGATGATGGGCATCAGCCTGGGGCCGGCTACCGGCATGCTGGTTGGCCAACTCCTTCAGCAGCAAAAACCTACTCTTGATCTGACGCTTTTGGAACCAGATCGTTTTTAAGTTTTGCTTTTCGCAAAATTCAATTATAATTGTTCCATGATCCCGGCTTGGATCACAGAACCGTAGTGTCAGCATCAATTTTATATTCCGAAGTTGTAACTATTCAGCAACTGCCTGACCCAGATGAATCGGGGGCTGGTCGGGCGGGCTGACGTAGGCGGGCGAGTTCGACTAAAAATGCCAGTGCAGCAAAAAGTTGTCGCATTTTTTATCATAATATCTGCGCTAATTGAAATCCTTCTTTTCTGCGTAAATCTGCGAGATCCGCGGAACTTTTTTTATTTCCCGCAGAACTTGTAACGATGCAAGCGTTATTGCGCAGATTTACACAGAAAAGGAACAATCCGATCTATGTAAAATCAAATGGATCAGCGGATGGAAAAAGATAAAAATTTTACTTTTCAGGTCGTATCATTAATTTGCTGAATAGTTATCCGAAATTTATGCCCGCAACAGGTATGCTTTCAAAGTAAAAAACAAAACATGTTTCCAACAAAAACTTACATTCAAAGACGGAAAGAACTGAAAAAACAACTCGGATCGGGGGTAGTCCTGCTTCTCGGGAATGAAGACAGCAGCATGAATTACAAGGATAATATTTACCCCTTCCGGCAAGACAGTACTTTTCTCTATTTTATCGGGATCAACCAACCCAGGATCGCTGCCGTCATCGATATCGACGAAGATGAAGAAGTGATCTTCGGCGACGAGCTTACCATCGATCAGATCATCTGGATGGGGCCGCAACCTTCTCTCACTGAACTGGCCGGAAAGGCAGGGATCAAAAACACCCAACCCCTCAACAAGCTCACCCAATATATCAATAAAGTCAAAGGCCAGCATCGCAATATCCATTACCTTCCGCCGTATCGCCCTGAAACCCAGATGAAACTCCAATCGTTGCTGGAGATTGCGCTCAACAATATCCCGGAACATTTTTCCAGGACACTTGTCAACGCGGTCATCCAGCAAAGGTCTGTCAAAACCCAGGAAGAGCTGGATGAAATGGAAAAAGCCCTCGCCACTACCCTGAAGATGCACATGACCGCCATGTACATGGCAAAGGCCGGGATGAAAGAATCTGACCTGGCCGGAATGGTGCAGGGCGTAGCGGTCGGCGATGGTGGCAACCTTTCCTATCCCGTAATCCTGACGGTGAACGGGCAGACCCTCCACAATCACCATTATCACAATGAATTGAAAAGCGGCCAGATGATACTGGGTGACTTTGGCGCTGAAACGGGGATGTGTTATGCGGGAGACATCACCCGCACTTTTCCGGTGGATAAAAAATTTACCAGCCGCCAAAAGGACATTTATCAAATTGTGTTGGAAACAGAAATGAAATCAATCGAAGCCCTGAAACCCGGCGTCACTTACCGGGACATTCACCTCCGGGCTGCCGCCATGATCGCCGAAGGCCTGAAAGACCTTGGCATTATGAAAGGCAACGTGGATGATGCCGTCGAAGCAGGCGCCCACGCACTTTTTTTCCCGCATGGCCTGGGTCACATGATCGGCCTCGATGTCCACGACATGGAAAACCTCGACGAAGACCTCGTCGGTTATGATGACGTAGTAAAGCGGAGCAGCCAGTTTGGTTTGCGATCTTTGCGGCTGGGTAAGGAATTAAAAGAAGGCAACACATTGACCGTAGAACCTGGAATTTATTTCATCCCCGAACTGATCGACCAATGGCGGGCTGAAAATCAGTTTTCGGAATTTTTGAATTATCAAAAAATCGAAACTTACAAAGATTTCAGCGGCATCCGAATCGAAGACAATGTGGCGATCACCAAAAACGGCCACCGCGTTTTGGGTAAACCCATTCCAAAAACCATCGAAGAAGTGGAAGCCATCCGGGAGACAAATAGTTTGTAGGGTTATGAGTTAAAGGTTAGAGGTTCATTATAATAATGATGTTCAAAAATAATTCATTTAAATTATCCGGAGGCATTTGATGGTTTTTTTGTACGACCCGCTATGGGGTCGCTTTGACATTATTTCAATAAGCTAACGTAATGTGATCCCGCCAGCCTGCGTGTACTTGGCAGGCAGGCTGGGATCAATGGTTGATATAAACTCAATTGTGATTCCGACGCGCCCCGATGAGCGAATCGGGGCAGGTCGGGATTAGGCTGATAGTTATTACAGAAGTTCATGACCACAGCGTGGTCACATTATGTTAGAAAACCGGTTTGCCAAAATATTTCGACTCCAGCGGAGTCGTACCTCTAATGGTTTTCAATTTTTGAAATTTTTATTTTTGAACAACCTTAATAACTCATAACCCCTAACCTATAGCTCCTGACCTTTTTTCCCTTCCCAACCATCCTTCGCCAATTCTGTTTAATTTTGCATCATGTGTACCGTAACCTACATACCATCCGGGGATAATGAATTTACGCTGACGCAAAACCGCGATGAATCACCGCTGCGTATTACACACGAATTGATTAAAGTCAACCGGGGTGAAAAAAAGTTGCTATTCCCAAAAGATCCCCTTGCAGGAGGAACATGGATCGCCGTATCCGATTCGGGTCAACTGGTTTCTATCCTCAACGGCGCTTTCGACAAACACAAACACCGGCCTCCTTATCGCAAAAGCCGAGGCCTCATGGCGCTCGAGTTTTTTGATTTCAAACATGCCGGACTTTTTTTCGAAACCTATAATTTTAATGAGATCGAGCCATTCACCATGCTGATCTTCGACAAAGGAAAACTGTATGATTTCCGTTGGGACGAGCAGTTGAAATATGTGGAAGAACTTGATCCCGACCGCCCCCACCTGTGGGCATCTTCAACCCTGTATTCCAATGAAGCAAAACACAAACGAAAAATTTGGTTTGAAAAATGGCAAAATGGAAGAACGGATTTCAGCAGAAATGCAATTTTGAACTTCCACCGTACAGCCGGCGACGGTGATCCCGAAAATGACCTCATTATGAACCGCAACAACATAGTCCGAACGACAAGCATCACTTCGATCACAAAAACACATAAAGTATTCGACGTGTATTTTTCAGACCTGATGAGCGGTAAATCCGCCGAAGATAATTTGCAGCTCAGATGAACGCATTGATCCATATTTACAAGTTTTTAAACCAAGACTGCGGATGAAATATCCCAACAACAAGGACAGGAGCAATCACGGAAAAACTTTTATATTACCTTTGAAACCTGAACTTGCAACTAAGAAAAAAGTCCATAAAGGCAATATATTGAAATCGCGCTGGCAACGATTTAAACAGTCTTCCTTTTATGTAAAATGGATGAACAGGGAGTATTGGCCATCATACGTGGCAAATATTCCGATTTTCGGATTTTGGTTGCTCTTCGCTGTCAGATCGAGGTCTTTTTTCTACTTCAGCGCTGTAAATCCCGTGATCGAAACCGGCGGCGTTTTGGGAGAATCGAAGATCAATATTCTGCGTCGCCTACCAAAATCAGTGATCCCGAAAACCATTTTTATAAAAAAGGAAAATGCCGATGTCGGCTGGATCACCCAGCAAATAAAACTGGCCGGGATATCCTTTCCGATAATTGGCAAACCGGATATCGGGGAAAGGGGGTTTTTGGTGGAAAAGATTGAAAACGAAGCGCAGCTCCAAAATTACCTGAAAGGGATCAATGCGGATTTTATCATCCAGGAATTCGTCGATCTGCCACTGGAAATGAGCGTGATGTATTACCGGATGCCGAATGCGGAACGCGGGGAGATCACTTCGGTTTGTGTCAAAGAAATGCTCACCGTGAATGGCGATGGTATTTCGACAATCGAGGAGTTGATGCAAAATTATCCCAGGGCGCGATTTCAATTGTCAAGGTTCAAAAACAAATCGCCTGAGTTATTGAAACAGGTTCCCCAAAACGGTGAGACTGTCGAGATTGAACCTATCGGAAATCATTGCCGCGGAACGACTTTTTTAAACGGCAATCACCTCATCGATGAAGCGCTCAGGAAGGTTTTCAACACGATAGGCCTGACAATGGAAGGCATCCACTATGGCCGTTTTGATCTGAAATATCGTTCAGTCGAGGCCCTGAAAAACGGTAGAGATTTTAAAATCCTGGAATTCAACGGCATCGCCAGCGAACCGGCGCATATTTACGATCCCGCTTACCCCGCGTTGAAAGGCTACAAAGATTTTTACGACCACTGGAAGATCATTTACCGCATCAGCAAAATGCAACGCGTACTAGGCATTCCGTCCATGACCTGGAAAGAAGCCGTTTATTTCTACCGCAAACATCAAAAACTCAAACGATCCGCTTCGGTTACTTTCTGACCATGATAACACTTTCAGCATATTTTTTTACCGCTTTCGGTTTGAGTGCGCTGGGATCGTTGCCTGTGGGGATGATTACGCTCAAGGTTGCCGAAAAAACCATTTACGATGGCTACAGATCGGGGCTGATGCTGTCGCTTGGCGCGACGGTCATAGAGTTTTTATACACCGTGGTCGCGCTGATCGGCATGGATATTTTCCTGAAAAACCTGGAGGTCAATTCCTTTTTTAACGTGCTGGCCATGACGGTTTTTTTCATTTTGGGGTTTTACCACCTTTTTAAAAAAGCAAAACCGGCGTTGCACAGCAAAGGGGAATACAAAACCTTCGATTTTTTGAAAGGCATCCTCCTGGCCTCGATGAACATGCTGATCTTCCCGTTCTGGGTATTTCTGGCTGTGTGGTTGAAAGGGTATGGTTTTGCATTTTCATCTTATGAGCAAATTCTTGTGTTTTCTATCGGATCAGCATTGGGCGCCTTGGTAATATTTCTGGCGTATTCCAGGCTTGGAAGGCTTGTGGTAAACAAAATGCAATCTGTCTCTTTTTACACCGCCAAAGCTGTGGGAATGCTGTTTTTGCTGCTTGGAATTTACCAGCTCATCCGCCTTTTTTGACGCTTTACAGGTAGGGGATGATCGCGCCGTTGGCGTGATCATCCCCGAAATCATCAGGCATTGATTCCCGCATAGGGGATTCCCGTCAGCCGGTGGATATCGTAATCGAAAGTGCTGAGGTCGTCCAGGTTGAACCTTGCAACATCATCGTGGCCGCAGGCGCGCGCGATCACTTTGATGAGTTCGTTGGTAGCATGGAAGAAATTGTACAATTGCCGGGCAGATTTTTCGATATCAAGCCTGGCTCTGAGGTGTTCCTTTTGCGTGGCGATCCCCACCGGGCAATTGTTGGTATGACAAGCTCTCATCCCCAGGCACCCGATGGCCTGCATGGCCGAATTGGCTACAGCTACGGCATCGGCTCCAAGCATCATCGCTTTGGCAAAATCTTCTGCGACGCGCAAGCCGCCCGTGACGATCAATGTAATATTTGAAGCGCCCGATTTGTCGAGATGCCTCCTGGCTCTGGCCAGCGCCGGAATAGTAGGGACATTGATGTTGTTTCGCAAAATGAGTGGCGCGGCGCCCGTCCCGCCACCACGACCATCGAGGATAATATAATCGGCGCCGCATTCCAGGGCAAAGTCGATATCTTTTTCAATATGGCTCGCCGCGATCTTAAAACCAACGGGAATACCTCCGGTGAGCAGGCGAACTTCTTTGGCGATTTCCTGGAAATCAGCAACGGTTTTTATATCCTGGAAGGTCGCCGGAGAAATGGCGCTCTGGCCTGCTTTCAGGCCCCGAACCTTTGCGATATCTTCGGTGACTTTATCGCCGGGGAGAAAACCGCCGCTTCCCGCTTTGGCGCCCTGTCCGCCTTTGAAATGAAAGGCTTGTACTGTTTTTACCTGATCGAAACTAAACCCGAATTTGGCTGAGGCCAGTTCATAAAAATATCTTGAATTGCTGGCCTGCTCTTCGGGCAGCATGCCGCCTTCGCCGCTGCAAATTCCTGTGCCGGCCATCTCTGCACCTTTTGCAAGGGCAATTTTGGCCTCCTTCGACAAGGCCCCGAAAGACATATCCGATACAAAAACGGGCATTTCCAGCACCAGCGGTTTTTGGGCGTTGGGACCGATGATGGTTTTGGTTTTAACTTCCTGCTCATTCATCAATGGCTTGCGATGCAACTGAGCTGGCAGAAACTGGATATTTTCCCACTTGGGCAAGGTGTTGCGGTCAACGCCCATGGCGTCAGAAGGTCCTTGATGTGCAGATTTTTTCAAACCGTTTTGCGCCAGGTTCTGGATATAACGGGTGTAAGGTTCGGTATCTTCGGGGTGGGTATCGTGGTAAAGTCCGAGATATTTGTCGCGTTGAAAAGGTTGGGGGTGCAGGTTTTCAAAAGCCACCACTTCGGCCTTGTCGATGAACACGTCGTCGCCGGAAACCGCTACTTTGAAATTGTAAAGGACTTCTTCGTTGTTGTATTCGCTCACGCCGCTGTCGATGCGGTAATCCCAATAATGAACTCCACAGATGAGGTTGTCGCGTTGATCCACAAATCCATCGGCGAGCAAAGCCCCGCGATGAAGGCAGCGGCCATATAACGCAGATACCCGTTCATCAAAACGGATCACAACGAGGTCGGTATTTTCAACGAGGGCATACACAGGTTTACGGTCTTCCAGTTGACTAAATTCAGCGATTTTTACGGGATTCAGCAATTCGGACAAGGGGGTAGTTTTGTTCATAATATTA
>CAZKDA010000181.1:0-10106 GCA_964551455.1 uncultured Saprospiraceae bacterium | reverse complement strand
AGACAGTCGAATTAAAAAAGAATATAGAAGTAAAATTATATCCTAATCCAACGATGGGTGAAATAACTCTTGAATCGGATAACTTGCCTCCAAGTTTTAGGGTCAAGATTTATGATCTGTTGGGAAGATTAATCAGGGAAATGAATATAATTGATAGCTTTAATGACAAAGCAATAAACATTAACGGAATAGAACCCGGAATTTATACAGTTGTTATTGAGACATCAGTTGGAGCAGTCGTAGAAAAAATTATAAAAATGTAAATCATGGGAGCTACTTTCCAACAACACATCTGTTTATGGGCCGCCTATGCTACCTTGAACGCAGATCCAATACCTTTGGTAAAAATTCTCTCTTAGTTTAGATTATTGAATTTTTAAAATAAACCAAAAATTAGTAAAACATGAAGGCGCTTACAACACTAATCTTGATTCATTTGATCTGGTATCCTCTCTTTGGACAAATTCCAACAAATGGTCTCTTTGCACACTATTCTTTCAATGGAGATGTAAATAACCAGGTTAGCAATTTGCACCATGGTCAAGTATATGGGGCAACATTAACAACTGATAGATTCAACAATGAAAATAGCGCTTATTTTTTCAATGGAATCGATAATTTTATTGAGGTTGAAGACCATTCTGAGTTAAGACCAGACTCAATTTCTATATCATTTTGGGTAAGCTTAGTTGAAGAAAAAGATACCTGGCAAGCAATTATATCAAAATTCAAGACAGATATTACGGGTAATGGAAATTATGTCGTAGCAACCCAAGGTATAAATGCCCTGCATTCTGCATTTCACTATGGAAGTATTTGTGAATCTGGGGATGATTGGGAAAGAGACACTACAATTGCAAGTTGGAATCTTGGCGGATGGGATCACATTGTAGTCACATACGATGGTGACTTAAGAACATATTACATGAATGGTCAGATTGTGGTACAAAATAATTTTTATGCAGAATTTTGGAATTGCGAAGGGAGTCCACTTCGTTTTGGCGGAAATGAATGGTCTGTTCAGCAACAATTTTTTGAAGGGAAATTAGACGACATAAGAATTTATGGCAGAGCATTAAGCAACGAAGAAGTTGGCGGATTATTCAATTCTGAATCTAGTGGAACGACATCAACTTCACCTCTATCTTCCAATGACAACTTTGAATTCGTCCTATATCCAAATCCAGTCTCTAACCAATTGAACATAACTTTTGATCAGGGCGTGATCGGCAAAGAACTCAGGATTTTCAATGCACAGGGCAGTCAAATGCATGCAGAAAAAAGTGCCGGCACAACCACATTTAAGGTCAATGCATCAAATTTTCCTTCTGGTTTGTATTTTATAGAAGTTTCAACACAAGATGGAAAAATGTTTAACAAGTTTATAAAACATTAGGCTGGAAAGAAATTTTTATAAATTCGCGGTTTTTGAATTTAGGGTTTTGCCAGGAAAGGCAAAATCCTTTTCTTTTACACCTCGAAAAAAGCTGTAAATTTTTGACCACCAAAATCCATTTAATTTCTCCCCGTCCCTCCGACTAGGTTCACCTTTTTAAAATACTCAACAGCTTATAAAAAATACGCTGGATGATGCTCCGGTCTTCGGAAATAATATTGGCGGTACCCTGCATTTCCTGCCGGAAGGGGATGGATTTGTCATAAGTTGTGTGCATGCCCCTGATTTCCAGTAAAACCTGGTAAGCATCGCCCTGCGGTACAGCGGAGATGTCTTTTACGGTAGCTTCGATACTTCCAAACTCCTGATAGGGGTAACCGTCGAGCCGGATATTTGCTTTCATACCTGGCATCACTTTCCCCGATCTTTCAAGGGGGAGAACTGCCCTGCCGATAAAATCTCCGGAGCCGTTGTCCGGAACGATGGTCGCAAACTCTTCATTTTCACGGATAAATTGCTGTCGGCTCCAAAACTGTATCAAAGCGACCGTTCCATCGATAGGCGCCGTGATCAGATAGTTTTGTTTCCAGTTTTCAATTTCGCCGTCCAGTTGCTGAATGATCTGCTTCATGGTAAAAAACCCGGCAGATTTTGTATCTAGATTTTGTTGCCTGGATTCGAGGATAAGCATCCGGTTTTTCTCAATGAGAATTTTGTTGTTGATGATGTCATTGTCCAGCTTATCCAGGGCTTGCTGCTGCTGGAGATAAGCGGCTTCCGAAGTCTCCAACTCCGTATCGCTGATGGCTCCGATGGCTTTCAATCTGACGTCCCTATCAAGGTCTTTTTTCGCCAGTTCGGTTACTTTTGTCTGTACTTTTTTTTGCTGTGAAAGCGCAGTGATCATCTCGTTCAATTGGACGATCTGGGCGTTCAGATTGGCGATCCGGGCATTGGAAAGGTTGTTTTGCGAAAAGAAAAGTTGTTCATCGAATTGTTTTACGAATTCAGCGTAGCTGCTCTGAATGGGGCCGAGTTTTAGGTTTCTGGGAATTTCAAGGGCACTGATCTTTTCTACGGAACCGGCATTCCGAACTTCGTTCAAAAAGCTGTCGAGCCTCAAAATGTCCTTCCAGTCAGCGGGATTTTCGATGATTGCGATCAGATGGCCTGCTTTTACCCGTTCATCATTTTTCACATTGAGCAATTCGATTTTGCCATTGGATTTTGAAAATATGCGAATGGGAGGATTTTCAGTAGTAAGTATCACTCGGGCCGGGATAATGTCCGGGTATTTTATCAACCAGCCAATGCCGAGCAAAATGATTATGGCGATAAAAACCACGGTGATACCCCAATGTAGAATCCAGCCCGGCGGAGCGCCGAGCACCTGCTGAAAATCACGGTTTTCAGCCAGTTGGATCTTTGAAGGATCGGAAATTATTTTATCCTTTTGTTCCATATAAATTTGGGGCATTTAAAAGCCCTGATACAATTTTTAATTGGACACAGATAGACGCTGATTGTTATGAATTTTTATGATGATGGATTTGTGAAATGCATCCTTTCTCCGTCGCTTCTTTTATTTACCCATCAATAAATTTATACATTTTTACGCCCCTAACTCAAGCTGGTCTTTGATGAGGTGAAAATATTTGCCTTGCATTCGGGTCAGTTCCTCATGAGTACCTTTTTCCACCAGTTTTCCTTGTTCCAGCACCACAATCTGATCGGCATTTTTCACCGTGCTGAGGCGATGCGCTACAATTACAACGGTTCGCCCATCAAAAAAGCTATTCATATTTTCCATGATGATCTTTTCGTTTTGGGCATCCAAAGCGTTGGTAGCTTCATCAAAAAACAAAAACTCAGGATTTTTATAAATGGCTCTGGCGATCAATAGCCGCTGTTTTTGTCCCTGGCTGATCCCATTGCCCCTTGCCCCGACCATAGTATTGTAATGCAAGGGCAATGATTCTATAAAAGCCTGGATATTGGCCATTTGGGCGGCGTGTAGCATTTTTGCTTTATCAACAACATCGTCACTTTCTGCAATATTGTTGGCAATGGTATCGGAAAAGATATACCCGTCCTGCATTACTGCGCCGCATTTCGATCTCCAAAGTTTTTTGGAAATATTTTCCAGGGAAATGTTGCCCACCTTTACAGAGCCATTGGTTGGTTTGTAAAAGCCGAGCAGTAATTTTATCAAGGTAGTTTTTCCGCTTCCGCTGGTTCCTACAATTGCTGTGATCTTACCTTTCGGTATGGAAAAGTCAATATTTTCGAGCGCCGGTTCGGCTAGTTTGTTATACTGAAAACTAAGCCCTTCGATATTCAGGTCAGTCTGGTCGGGCAGCAAATCGAGGTGTTGGTCTTCGGGCAGTTCTTCTTCTTTCCGGTTGTGGATTTCTCCCAAACGTTCCAGGCTTATTTTTGCATCCTGAGAAGTCCTGACAAAATTGATCATTTGCTGGAGCGGCGCATTCAACTGCCCGATGATATACTGAACAGCGAGCATCATACCCAGCGTCATTTGCCCATCAATGACTGCTTTGGCGGCGATGAACGAAATGATAATGTCTTTTAGCTGTGTGATAAATCCTGCACCGGCATCCTGGTATTGCGAAATGGCGAGCGACCGGATATTTACCCTGAAAATTTTCGCTTGGGTATGCATCCATTGCCATCGGTGTTTTTTTTCGCTGTTTTGCAACTTGATCTCCTGCATACCCTGGATAAGTTCGATCAGTTGGCTTTGGTTTTCCGAGTGTTGTTCGAAGTTTTGGAAATCGATGATCCTTCTTTTGTTGAGAAAAATACTGATCCAAAAAAGATAAAGTACGCTGGCAACCAGGAAGATGAAAAAAATGTATTTGTTGTAAATCAAAAGAACGATCCCAAAAATGATCAGGTTAAAAAACGAAAAAATGGTAGCGAGTGTGGAATTGGTCAGGAACAGTTTGATCCGTTCGTGATCGTGTATCCTTTGCAATAAATCGCCGATCATTTTTGTATCGAAAAATGCTATAGGCAATTTCATTAGTTTGGCCAAAAAATCGGAAAGAATACTGATATTGACGCGAGTGCCGATATGGAGCAATATCCAGCTTTGTATAAAACTGGTGATGGTTTGCCCGAAAAACAGCATGAGTTGGGCGATCAAGATCAGGTAAATAAAACCAATGTCTTGATTTTCAATACCGATATCAACGATTGCCTGGGTTAGAAATGGAAATATTAGCTGGAAAATACTCCCCAAAATTAATCCGAACAACAACTGAATGACCAGTTTTTTATAAGGCTTGAAATATTGAAACAGGAAACTAAAACTTTGTCTGTTGATCGTTTCTCCTCCAAACTCGTAAAATGCCGGTGAGGGTTCGAGCAAGAGTACAAGCCCTTTTTGATTGTCGCTGAGCCAACCCTTTTCGAATGCTCCACGGCTAAGCTTCATTTTGCCTTTGGCCGGGTCAGCCACCCAAACATACTTTTTATTGATTTTATAAACTACAATAAAATGCCTTTGCTCCCAATGCACGATACATGGCACCGAAACATTTGTCAAGCCTGGTTCTTCCGCTGAGCTCGAATAATAAGGCAGCTTCACAACCAGCGTCCGCAATCCAATGCTTTCCGCTCCTTCGGAAATGCCCAGCATAGAAACCCCCTCACGATCGACATAGCATTTTTCTCTCAGGGTCTGAAGCGAATAAGAACGCCCGAAGTATTGGGCTACCATCCGCAAGCAGGCTGCTCCGCAATCCATTTGATCTAGTTGTTGAAAGAAAGGAAATCGTTTTAGCATCTGGGTAAAGCTATTCAGTCTTGATTGGTGTAAATATAATCATTTGCAAATTTGAAAAGGCGATTGAAAATGCCATGATTCTTACAGAAGGTTGCCAAAAAAACACTTAAAATTGCCCGGAAATAAAAAAGGTTCAACCCCATGTGGACTTGAACCTTTTTTTAGAAATACTATAATCAGATCAATACGACCATAGATCGTGTTCAAAATTAAATATTTCCTGTTTGATCTTTTCAGCTTCCAGCAGGATATCTACCCCAGTGAGGTAATCCTGTAAACGAAAGTCATGAACATTGGATTGCTTGTAAATATAGCTGGAAAAATAACGCATTTCGAGCAAATCCTCCCAGGAGTTTGGACTGGCATCGTTTCCGGCATTAAACACCTGATGCCTTGAAAGTATTTCCCTGCATTCAGGGTAATAAACCCAGAACATTGGTTTTTCATACTTAAAATTACCGTTGTCGTCTTTCACATCTATGAGAGGAGCGATGCCAAGAATCCGTACTTGCAACATTGAAGTTTCTTCATCGAAGAACCAAACTTCCTTGATCCTGAAGCGCATTACATCTTCCGGGTTCAACTCATTTCGGACAACCTGGAGTTGCTCC
Organism: uncultured Saprospiraceae bacterium; assembly: GCA_964551455.1. Lineage (GTDB taxonomy): Bacteria > Bacteroidota > Bacteroidia > Chitinophagales > Saprospiraceae > JAHDHW01. The sequence goes on along the minus strand of CAZKDA010000181.1, from coordinate 4,291 downwards.
TCGTAGGTCTCGGGATCAAAAGTGATCACAGTATCAACGGTTGCTCCCATAGCCGCTACTTCTTCCGGCTGGAGTTTATTCGAAAATTTGTCATCCTCCGTACTGTAAACTGTAATGTCGTTATTTACCGCAGCATCCATAAGGATAGTGAAAAATGGTTTTTCCGGATAAGCGAAAGGAAGATTCATTTTTTCCCGGATATCGATAACTCTCCAGATGCGTTTTTCCCAGAAGATATCTGCTTCACGCAATGGCTGATAAGGTAATACCCTTCTTTCGTCGATGATCCTTTTTTCTACGATATCATCTATTGGCCGATCTTCGTCAGGTTCACTGGCTTCTGTTTTTACAGCTTCCGGTATCTGCCCATAAGATGGGTTTATAGCTATAAAAACACCAAACAGACAAAGGGTTAGAATCTTCAAGACAATCTTCATGACTTAACTTTTTTAATTTTATTATTTAATCTTAAAAACCATTGAGTTGATCGTTCGTCCTGCTGTGTCACCGGGGCATCTTGCCTTTACATTGTCAAAGTAGTAAATATCACCAGGGGTAGCTTGATTGACCAACCGCATTGATTTTTCATTATAACGTGCACCTTCGTTAACAGAGTCTACGGGGTCTTGCCTTTTTGCAACATAAGTCAGGGTAAATCCTTGAATAGCGCAGGTAGCGTCAAAATCAAAATTATCGAGGAAAGCGCCAACACCGCCTTGAGCTTTGAATTCACCGTTACCCATAGTTCCGCCACTTTGTTTACTCAACCGTGCAATAGGGTCAGGAATACGCTTTACGCGGAAAGGAAACGATGAAGCTGCCAAACCCTCACCGGAAACCGTTATACTAGCTTCGCCAGGAGTCTTTACTGTAACATTATATTTCCCGCCACTGGTTTGGCTCATTGCGATACCACCACCTGAAGCCGAAACCTTTAATGTATGAGTAGGTACACCTGCTGCAGAGACGGAAACCGGGTTGTCCACACCGATATAGAAAACATTCATTTTATCGGCAGAAACATTACAGGAGCGCAGGCCGACTTCGTATTCAAAATCACCTTCGTAAGAGCTGACTTCATTCGTTACGGGGTTTGTTACTGTGATTGTCGCATTGTATTTTTTTACGCCGGTTTCAGAGGCAGTTTGGGTCCAGGTAGCAACTCCATCGGTAACTGGCAACGAACTGCCGTTGACACTGATGGAAACTCCTGTGTTTGTTGCTTCAGAAGCTGAGGCGCTTAAAAATATATCCGTTTCAAACTTTTCACCTTTGATCACATAAGTTTTCTTAGGGGAAGAAACGACCTGAAATTTATCCAATACTATATCTTCACCACCTACTTTAGACAAAAGGTAATTGAGAATAGCTGCTTCGGTAGATTTAGCATCGTTTTGGAATTTTGTAAAAACAGGTAGCAAAGCACCTACGGGCATTTGCCGGAAATTAAAATCCGTCCAGGAGTTTTTATCCTTGCTGTTTTTCCATGATTCATCGTCGATTTCGAGCGCTATGTTGGACATAAACGCGGGTCTATCCGCTTCGTCTATAAATTCCAACATTTTATCACGGGTCTCAAGAATTTTTTGCTTAATTTTCGGGCCTTCCGGCTCGATACCCGCATCTTTTTTACCATAGACGAGGAATTTAGTCGTAACATCTTTGTTTTTCGTGCCAATGATCTGCATCACTCCTTCCATCATTTTATAATCTCCTTCATCGTGTTTACCGTCTTTATTCCCTGAAGCATCGATTAAGTGATCTTTGATGCCTTCAATGTAATCGACAAATTCCTTTGCAGTCTCTCGGACAGGATTAGCTCGATCTGCATATTTTTGCAATTCTGGCTTTTTCTTCGCCAGTTTAGCAACTTGTGCAGGAACATTTACATTAGCCGCGTCAAGCACCTCATTGGATTTTATAAGCCCGTTATCGACAAGTTTAAATGCATTGAATATTTCCGCGGATACGTTAAGTGCGAGTAGCGCCGTTAGTACCAGATACATCAGGTTGATCATCAACTGCCGCGGTTCCTTAGGTATAGACATATCCCTTTATTGTTTTTGATACCTACAATAGAGTTGTTGTAGGGAGGTTAAAAAAATTGATTAAGTGATTAATTCTCAGTTCCGATGTTAGCCATTGCTGAAAGCATATTGCCATAAACGGAATTCAGTGAACCGAGGTTTTTATTCAGTACAACCAACTGATCTTTGTAACGTTCTGTATCCTCAAGAGAATCATTAAGATTTGCCATCGCTTCATTCATGCGTGTATAAAAATTAGACATGGTTTTGAGTTGTTCGCCAGTACCGGTGAAATCAACTTCTTGTAGTGCTTTTAAGGATCCCAACGAATTAGACATGGTTTGCAATTCCATGAGCATACCGCCAAGTTGTTGCTCGACAACTTCACCATTCAATGCCGGAGGAGCATTTGAGATATCGCCTTCCGTCAATGGGGCAATTCTGGAATGATAATCATCTAATCCCGGATATAATTTTTCCCAGTAATAATCTTTTTCAGGTCCTATAACTCCAAGGAATAAGAAAATAAATGCTTCAACGCTTAATCCTACGATCAACATTTCGCTGGCATAATTCCAACTTTCCAACTTAAATAAGGCTCCGAGCAATACAACTGAAGCACCCACACCAATGATCAGATTTTTGAGGTACTTGAAACCTTTTGTTTTTACGAAACTCATTTTTGATACTATTTTAATAGGTTAGTTAAATATTTGAAATCAACAGGTAATATAATTTTTTATAATTCCCCTCGCTTATAACGCAGAGAAATGAAAAAGTCACATCAACAACAAAAATATTTTTTGATAATGTATTCCTGGCAGGAACTCTTTTAAATACATTGATAAATAAATTAAAGGTATGGAAACTCGCCATACCTTTACCAAATCTCTTATTTAAAAATCATTTATAGATCGGCCTAAGAAAGTAAGTGCACATCTGAAGCCGATATAGGATTTTGTTGTATCCTGATATTCCCAATGACGGGTACCGGTTTGCAGGAAAAACATAATATCTTTCCAGGAACCTCCTCTGATCACTTTGCGTTTTTGAGCCTCAGATTCGTCATCGGCGGCATCATAGCGCATATCGGGATTTAAATCATGCAGAAATGAATAGGCATTTTCATGAAAAGCTGATGATGTCCATTCGGCTACATTACCTGCCATATTATACAGGCCATAATCATTTGGAAAATAGGCATCAGCTTTAACGGTGTATAATCCGCCATCTTCGGGGTAGTTTCCTCGGCCTGGTTTAAAATTAGCCAGCAAACAACCTTTTGTATTACGAATATAATATCCGCCCCAAGGGAAAGGAGCTAATTCATGACCTCCTCTTGCAGCGTACTCCCACTCATGTTCGGTAGGCAGGCGGAAATCTTCAGAGTTCACACCATTTGCTTCATAAGAGTTCCAGAGTTTTGTTCTCCAATAACAAAAAGCATTGGCTTTTTTCCAATCGACACCTACTACCGGATAATCATCAAATGCAGGGTGCCAGAAGTAGTTTCTGGTCATTGGCTCATTATAAGAGTAAGCAAAATCGCGTATCCAAACCAATGTATCCGGATACACTATTGTTTCATCCCTCTTGATGTGTGCAGTTCTGCTAGAGACTTTATCGTGAGCGGCAGCCTGCCAGTCATACCATTGGTATTCATAAACCAATTGTGAAATATCGATTTCCTTCTTTCCGGCGAACTTATCATCGCCCTGATAATACATATCCTGGAGTTCTTCACTTGTCCAATCGATCTCATATTCCCAATCGATGTATTCATTTCCTTCTTCATCTTCATAGGTGTGCTCCATTAAGGTATGAGCTATGGAATCGCGAACCCAATAAACGAATTGACGATATTCGTTGTTCGTGATTTCGGTATCATCCATATAAAACCCTTGGATAGATATGGTTTTCGGCCTTTGAATAAAAGTATTGCTCACATCCTGATCGCTTGGACCGATGTGCAATGTGCCGGAAGGTACATACACCATTCCATAAGGATTGATGCCTTTCCATGAAGGTCTGTTTTGAACACCTATAAGTTGTCCTGTTTGACGTGTTCCACAAGAAGTTACGATAACCATTACGGTCAGAGCCAATAGAAATTTTAGTATTTTTTTCATTTTAACACCCGAGTTTTCCTTCAGTTTTAGATTAAATTACTAAAAAGCGAACGTAAATATAGTCTGTTGAATATAAAAACAAAAATTAATCTTCAATATTTTGATGTGCGGCAATCAATCTGCTAAAAAAGCACA
>CAZKDA010000180.1:0-10109 GCA_964551455.1 uncultured Saprospiraceae bacterium | reverse complement strand
AAAAACAGCCTGGGGCGTCCCAGCTTTTTGAAATCCCGCAGATCGTCTTTCCAGTTGGGTTGTGGGACAATGGCTACTTTTAAACCTTCGCTTTCGATGATCCGGCCGATCACAGCCGTTCCGAATGCCGGATGATCGACATAAGCGTCACCGGAGATCAGGATAACATCCAGTTCATCCCAACCGCGCATCTCCACTTCTTTGCGCGTAATCGGCAGCCAATCTGTCAATGGTCGGTCATCAAACATATTTCCTGGTTAAAAAAGTAAGTTTCGTGGTTTTATGGAATTTCGAAATTCCATCAAAGATACGCTTTTTCGGTTGTTCCTTTTGCCACTGATGAATTATGCTGCAAGTATAAACTCAAAGGGCTTTAGTTGTCTTCCGCCCTTTCAGGGCTGTAACTTGTGTCGTTCTGAGTGACAAGGCTGTGCCTTGTCTTAATGCTCCTGCCCTTTCAGGGCGTGGATGTATGCGTCAATTTATTTTCTCATTTTTTCGGTGATTACAGTGTGCCGTTTTAATGGTGTCAAAATGCCCTGAAAGGGCAGAAGCACAAACAATGGGCATCGCCCTTTGCCATAAATAATAGAAATTCAAGCCCTGAAAGGGCGCAAGCGAAATTCTTACACAAAAAAAGCAGGATCACCGACCCCGCCTTTTTCGAATATCTATTCAAAAAATTATTTCAATCGCGTCCCGATAAAATGGACAACAATCGAAGCACCTCAATGTAGAGCCATACCAGCGTGATGAGCAGCCCCATTGCGAAAAACCACTCCATGTAAGCCGGTGCGCCATGCTCTTCGCCCTTTTCAAAATTGTCAAAATCGAGCAGCAGATTTAAGGATGCGATGCCGATGATGACCAAGCTGATGCCGATACCGATCATCCCTCCCTGGTGAAGGTAAGGAATCTGGATGCCGAACATGCCCAACACCAGCGAAACGATGTAAACGAGCGCAACGGCTCCGGTTGCCATAATGACGCCGGTTCGGAAACTTTTGGTCACTTTGATGATGCCGGTTTTATATAAAAACAGCATCATAAACAAAATGGCCATCGTGATGGTGACTGCCTGGAAAATGATGCCGTTGAACATAGCGGCGTACATGGCGGAAATACCACCTATGAACAAACCTTCGAGCGCGGCATAGAGCGGCGCGGTGATGTTTGAATATTGTGGTTTGAAAACGGAAACCAGCACGACGATGAAGCCGGCTATCGCTCCGCCCCAGATAAAAATCGGGTTGGGGTTGGCATAGCTGAAAACAGTGGTCAATAACAGGATTCCCGTCAGGAGCAAAGTTTTGTTGACTGCTCCGCTGACCGTCATGGTAACTCCATCATGCGCCATCGTTTCTGTTGACTTCTGAAGCGTCCGTTCGTTGATCACCGGATTGGAGGACTGGAAAAAGGATTTTCTTGAACTCATATTTTTAAATTGCTTTTGTTTCTAACTGTAAATTAAAGAAATTCTTACGGTAAACAATCTATTAAAGATTAAGTTTTTGGCAAAATATTAAGCCTTTTCAATGATGGTGGCATAACCCTGACCGACGCCGATGCACATCGTCACCAGGGCGTAGCGTTTGTTTTGTTTGTGGAGTTCGATAGCTGCCGTTTGCAAGATCCGCGTTCCGGACATACCGAGCGGATGGCCGATGGCGATAGCGCCACCGTTGGGGTTGATGCGCGGGTCGTCGTCTGCAAGGCCGAGTTGCCTCGTACAGGCCAGGCTCTGGGCTGCAAAAGCCTCGTTGATCTCGATGATGTTCATATCCGCGAGCTTGAGTCCGGCTTTGGATAATGCTTTTTTCGTTGCATTGACAGGGCCGATGCCCATGATACGCGGCTCTACGCCGACCACCGCCGAAGCAACAATCCGTGCCAGCGGTTTCAGGTTAAATTGTTTTAAAGCAAGTTCCGAAACTATCAGCATGGCCGCAGCGCCGTCGTTCAGGCCTGAAGAATTCCCGGCAGTAACGCTTCCCCCGTTTTCTGCTTTTTTAAACGCAGGGCGGAGCTTTGATAAAATTTCAATCGTCGTTTTCGGTTTTATAAATTCATCATTTTTAAAAATGACCGGATCGGCTTTTCGCTGCGGGATTTCAACAACGGCGATCTCCTCTGCCAGCCTTCCCGACTCCTGTGCTGCTTTGGCTTTCATTTGCGACCAAAAGGCAAACTTATCCTGGTCTTCCCGGCTGATGGAATACATTTCCGCGAGGTTTTCTGCGGTCGATCCCATCGAATCCGTACCGTAAAGCGCTTTCATTTTCGGGTTGATAAATCGCCACCCAAAGCTGGAATCGTGCATTTCGGCATCGCGGCCAAAGGGTTGTGAAACCTTTGAGATCACCCAGGGACCACGCGTCATGTTTTCCACACCTCCTGCAATGAACACATCGCCATCGCCGGTTTTGATCGCACGATTGGCATGGATCACGGCTGCCATTCCGCTGGCGCAAAGCCGGTTGACGGTTTCGCCGGGAACCTCCCAGGGCAATCCCGCCAGCAACAGCGCCATCCGCGCTACGTTGCGATTATCTTCACCGGCCTGGTTGGCACAGCCTAAGATCACATCGTCAATTTGTTGCGAATCAACGGAAGGATTCCGTTTTATCAGTTCACGGATCACATGGACGGCAAGATCGTCTGTTCTGATGGTCGAAAGTGTCCCCGTGAAATTTCCAACCGGAGTTCTGATCCCATCGATGATAAAGGCTTCTTTCATTTTTTATGGGTTATGGGTCATGGGTTATGGGTTATGAACTGTCAAAATGACTTAAAACCTATAACCTCTTAACCCCTGTTTTCAAACTCGCGCAAAGGTAACGGAAAGGATCATTGGGAGGTAGTGATTGATGCAATTCCATGATTCTCCGTAGTCGTTTGACACAAATAGGTTGCCGGTGGTTGTGCCGAATGCGGCTTGATTTTCAGAAATATCCAATCCATGCCGGTAAACAATGTCGAAGCAGTTTTCTTGCGGCAGGCCTTTTCTGAACTGCTTCCAGGTTTTTCCACCATCGTCAGTGCGACACACGACGAGCGATCCGTCGATAGCGACCCTGGTTTCATCGCTCAAAGCGGGGACTACCCATGCCTGGTCAGGATTGTCGTCACTTACAGCCATTGCGAAACCGAAATGTGCAGGGCCTTCCTTTTGGGAAACATCAATCCAGGTTTTAGCGCCGTCTTCGGATTTGAAAATGCCGCAGTGGTTTTGTTGCCACAGATAATCCGGGTTGGATTTACAGGCGACGAGCTTATGCGGATCGTGGCCGATTTCGGCATTCGGATCGGGGAGGAAGGTGGCGGAAAGGCCGTTGTTCCGTGGTATCCAGGATTTTCCGGAATCGTTGGATTCAAAAACGCCGGCACAACTAATGCCTATGAAAATATGATCGCTGTTGCGCGGATCAACGATAATAGAATCTATGCCCGGATGGTCGTAGCCGCCGCCAAACCATTGCGTTTTCCGGGATGGTTGATCCCACAAAGGGCGGTTGAGTTCGAAACTTTCGCCATTGTCACCACTGAAAAACAGTCCGCCAGGAATAGTCCCCAGCCAGAGTTGCCCAGGCTTATCCTCTCCGGCGTGTGTCATAGCCCAGAGATATTTCGCAGATGCGGGAACGCCCTCTTTGATCTCCTCGCCTTCGGGATATTTGGGCGAAGCCATTTCCTGCCAGCTTTGGCCATTATCGTTTGAACGATGGAGCTTTACCCCCCAATGGCCGTGATCGAGACAAGCCCACCAGGTATTGGTTCGTTCGTCAACATAAGCGATGGTTACAGGTATTCCCTTGAAATGAAGGTTTTGGTACGACCAACCGCCGGGCGTATTTTTATAAACCACAAGGCCTTTACGGGTGCCGAGGAGGAGATGATTTTTTTGCATTTTAAAAACGAGTTTAGCAATAAAATAATTAACCTCCGGAAAGTGCTTGCATGATATATACTTCGCTTTCGGGAGTGAGCTTATCGGTGAGTTGCTTACGATCGGTGATCAGGTTTCCATTCACAAATATATTAACATGCTGGCGTAACATGCGCTGATCGTCGATCAAATAATTTCCAATGCCCGGATACCGCTCGTCAATCGAATCGATCAGTTCGTTTACATTCGCAGCATCGACCTCAAGGGTTTTCAATTCCGGGAAAAATCGTTTTAGCGCTGTGGTGAAATTGATGGTGGCCATTTTTTTGGTGTATTGGTGTGTTAGTGTATTGGTGTTTGCTTCGATGAATTTAGCACGATGAGTCGATTAGTTTTTAAGAGTTACTCGTTTCTAGTTGCTAGTTGTATTGACATAAAATCTTAGTCCTAGTTTATCAAACCTTTTGCTTAGTGGTTCTTAGTGCCTGCCTGGCATGCGTCGCAGACAGGACCTAAGTGCCTCGTGGTTACAAGTTTTTGTGTCAGCAAAGTTTGTTTTAAAGGTTAAAGATTAAAGGCTATAGCGCATAACTCATGGCCCATAACCCCTCTTCATACTTCCCAATCTTTGCTGGTTCGGTAAACGGTTCCTTTGAACAGAGCGACAGTATCTCCATTTTGATCTGTAACGATCACTTTATAAATACCAATTTTGTTGGAAAGGTTTTCTTCGGTGGCGGTGGCGGTGATTACATCGCCTTCTTTGAGCGACTTGGTGTGAGAAATTGAAGTTTCTATCGAAACCGCTTTTCTGCCGTGAGAATTGGAGGCGAAGGCCAGGGCGCTGTCCGCCAGCGAATAAGTGATACCTCCGTGGGCTATGGCAAAGCCGTTGAGCATTTCCTTTCTGACGGTCATCCTCAAAACTGATCTTCCGGGGCCTTCTTCGAGCCTTTCGATGCCCAGCCATTGGCTGAAAAAGTCATTGTCGTACATCCGGTCAACTACGCGGGTAGTAAGTGAGGTCATTGGTTTGTGTTTATTTTTGGTTTCCGGTTTCCGGTATCTGGTATCCGGTGTCTGAAATCTAAAATTTTCATACTATTTAATAAAAAGACTTTCCTTCTCTGGACATCTTTCGGAGCAGCGGGCTGCAACGGTAACGATCTTCGCGGTATTCGTCATAAAGCCGATCCAGGGTTTCCACGCAATGGCGGATGCCTTTTTCATCAGCCCATTTCAGCAGTCCTTTTGGATAATTGACGCCTTTGGTCATGGCCAGATCAATATCATCGCGCGAAGCAATTTTCAAATACAACGCGTCGGCAGCTTCGTTGATAAGCATGACGAGTATCCGCCATAGGATGTTTTCGCCAAGCTCATTGTTCTTGTCGGGTTCTGGCATTTTTGCATTTTCTGAATAGTCGTAATATCCCCTGCCGCTTTTCCTGCCAAGATAGCCTGCCTCTGCATGACGTTTTTGGGTGAATGCGGGTTTGTAACGCGGGTCGTAGAAAAAAGCCTCAAATACGGTTTCCGTAACGGTGTAGTTGATGTCATTACCAATGTAATCCATCAGTGTGAAAGGCCCCATGCGGAAGCCACCGAGTTCGGTCATCGCCCAGTCGATGGTTGCAAAATCTGCAAAACCTTCTTCATAGATGCGAAGCGCTTCGCCGTAAAAAGGGCGAGCTACGCGGTTGACAATAAAACCGGGCGTATCTTTTGCCTGCACGGTCAGCTTTCCCCAGCTATCGATCAATTTACGGGACTTATCCAGGGTGTCGCTGCTCGTCTGAACGGCGGGGATGATCTCCACCAGTTGCATCAATGGAGCGGGGTTGAAAAAATGGATGCCGATCACTCTCGAAGGATTTTTACAAGCCGCAGCGATGGATGCCACCGATAGCGAGGACGTGTTTGTAGCCAGGATGCAGTCATCTGAAACGATGCCTTCGAGCTGGCTGAAAACCTGTTTTTTGATCTCCAGGTTTTCTACGATCGCTTCGATCACCAAGCTGCATTCGGCGTAGGTTTTCATACTGTCGATAAAATATATCCTTCCGAAAACCGCTTTGGCCTGGGCATCATCCATCTTTCCTTTTTCGACCAGCCGGTTCAGTATTTTCTGGAGGTTTGCAGAAGCCCTAGTCAACGCATCATTGTTGGCGTCGAAAAGCATCACTTCGTGTCCGGCCATTGCAGCGACCTGTGCGATTCCCGATCCCATTGAGCCTGCTCCGAGTATTCCGATTTTTTGCATGTTTTTAGTTGATTGGGTTTATTGGTTGAATAAGTTATGAACTGTGTCAAAAAACAAATAAAAAAGTGATTATTTTTTACAAAATGATAGATAATACTGGTTGTCAAAAGGGACACGAGATTGTACCACACCAAAGACTTGTTTGATTAATTTGTTCATCGATGCGACCATTGCTTGTTTGTGTGGTTTTCCTTTGGCTCGTAGCCGTTCGTAGAGGTCTTTACACGCCAGGTTGTGCTTTTTAGCGCTTCTGGCAGCCATGTATAAGCTGGCCCTCAGTGCTGAATTTCCTTTTTTGGTGATTCCTCCTTTCTTTCTGACCGAAGAACCCAAAAAGTGAGACGAAGAGATTAGCCCGATGAATTTGGATAATTTGCCTGATCTTTTGAAGTTCTGGATACCACCGGTGGCAGCGATGAGCCATTGGGCCGTTTTGGGGCCAATGCCTACCACGGACATCATCAGCTTTAGCTGTTGGGAAAGCTCTTCGTCGGAAAGCTCATTTAATTGTTGCTCCAGGCTCTGAATTTGCTCCTCGACAGTAGCCAGGGTAGCTTGTAGGGCAACCACTACTTTGGGTTCAAATATGATCTGGTGTTCCAAAGCATGGAGCTGGTTTTTCAGCGTTTGCTGTTGTTTTTTCAGGGCATTTAAGCCGGCAAGGATTTGTTTGCGTTTTTGCATATCGTCTGTTGGACATTGGTAGAGCGGTAAATCTAACGTTTTTCCCATCATGGCCAAAGCAAGCGCTGCCTATCGGTCATTTTTGCTGATGATGCCGCAAGCTTTAGCATAACCATCACTTTTGGAAGGGTTGACTAATTTTACGGCGATTTGGTGTGTAGTAAGTGCTGAATAAGCACCTGGCCTGTCGTTGCATAGCAAAATGATGTCCAATGTATCTTTGCTTACGTCGATACCATAAATGTTTTTGTAGGTGTTCATAACAGTAAAAGTAAATAGTGAAAAAATAAAAATCAACATCGTAACGCAGGGTCTAAGCCCCAGTGAACTGTCCGATTTTTTTTTACAAAAGCAGTGTGGGGCTTAACATAACTCACAGCATCAGTGTGCTAAATGGGTCTCGGCCTTGTTCACACTGCTTCTTAAATTTATGATTACTTTCACTTTTTTGTATTGTTTTTTTTGACCCGGTTCAATGTACGATCGGCTAAAAGTTAGGGGTTAGGGGTTCAGATTTCCAAACCTATACTTCTAACTTTTAGCCTATAACGCATAACCTTTGACTTCTTCCCCCTATATTTTAACGTTTTGATGGAAAATTGACTACATAAAATTATTTTATGAAGATTGTCCGTTGGCGTTCAAAGCGAAAATTTGTTTATTAGCGTTTCGTTTTAAAAAAATCAAAACTGCATGGAACATACCATGTGACAACTGAAAAAATTATACACATGAAAAAGATACTCGTCACTGACGGTATTCACCCCGAAGGACAAAAACTACTCGAGGAGGCGCATTTCCAGGTTGATATTCAGAAAATAGCACAGGAAGACCTTTATAAAATATTGCCGCAATATGATGGCATCATCATCCGAAGCGCCACCAAAGTGCGGAAAGATCTGATCGACCACTGCCCGAATTTGCAGATCATTGCAAGGGGGGGAGTAGGCCTGGACAACGTTGATGTCAACCATGCCAGGAGTAAAAATATCGAGGTGATCAACACGCCGGCGGCCTCTTCGTCGGCGGTGGCGGAACTGGCATTCGCGCACATGTTTACCCTCTCGCGCTTTCTGCAACTATCCAACCGCGAGATGCCTGCGAGCGGCGACACACAATTCGACAAACTGAAAAAAGCCTACTCGAAGGGAGTACAACTTCGCGGTAAAACCCTCGGCATCATTGGCTTCGGAAAGATCGGCCAGGAAACCGCGAGGATCGGCCTTGCACTGGGCATGAATATTTTGCCCGTCGATGTGGCCGTCAGCGAATCCACGCTTCCCATCAATCTTTACGATCATAAAGATGTAACCCTCGAAGTACGCATCCCCACCGTATCATGGGATACGGCGCTTGAAAATTCTGATTTCATCTCGCTGCATGTCCCGTTCAGCGGAAGCCCGGTGATCGGAGCGAAAGAGCTTAAAAGGATGAAAGACGGTGCAGTAATCATCAATACATCGCGAGGCGGCATCATCGATGAAAAAGCGCTTTTGGAGGCATTGGACAGTGGCAAAGTAGCCGGCGCCGGCCTGGATGTTTTTGAAAACGAACCTACTCCAATGAAAGCTTTGCTGACCCATCCGCGCGTATCACTGTCGCCCCATATCGGCGCCTCCACCGTTGAAGCGCAAAGAAATATCGGGATCGAACTCGCCGAAAAGATCATCGCTTTTTTCAGTGAAAAGACGGAATCGGTGGAATCGCATTGAGGAAGGATGAGTTGTTGATGCTTCGACAAGCTCAGCCCGCCCGCCCGACAGTCGGGCAGGCACAGGTTTGTTGATTTGTTGATCCTGCCCTCCCGCAAATGAAGCGGGATCGGGGTTGCTAATTTGCGAATCACGCCCACTGCCTGCCACGCACTGCGTGGCAGGCAGTGACAGGTTGTGTGGATTTACAAAGTCGTTGTTTACTTTTTGTTCAATCGAGACTGCTTTTGCTGTTAAAGTGTTTGCAGAATTCTGTTTTATACACGACACCGCATAGACCTGCCCGTGTCGTCAGGCGGGTTTCGGATTATAAAAATTAATTCCCGACGTGTCGGGATCGGTATAACTGTTCACTGAAAATTTCGGGAAAAGAAAAATCCGAAACCTGCCCGTGCAGTCAGGCGGGTTTATCCGTGAACAAGTATACATGAAAAACCTGTAAGTTCAACACTCCCCAACAAAAAATAACGCGAGCGACTAAATGAATTCCCAACAATCCCCGACGCTCGGCTAGTCGGACGCCGATCACCTACAATCCCCCACCCTACCTTTCGTCCGAAAAATCGATCAATTCAATGGTAAAGATCAACACGGCGTTTGGGCCGATATCCTTACCGGCGCCACGCGGCCCGTAAGCCAGCCCGGAAGGGATGATGAATTTGCCTTTGGCACCTTTGGTCAGCAGCGGGATCGCTTCCTGCCAACCTTTGATCACCTGGTTGAGCCGGAAGGTGATCGGCTGCCCGCGATCAACCGAAGAATCGAAAACGGTTCCATCCAGTAAAGTGCCGTGATAATGCGCGGTGATCTGGCTGTTCACATCGGGATGACCCTTACCGTCGCCTTGCTTTTCGATGATGTAATAGATGCCGGATGCAGTCGATTGGGCATCCAGGTTATTTTTTTTGAGGTAATCGAGGATCAGGGTTTTATCGGCTTCCGCTTGCTTTTTCTTCTCGGCATTTTTATCCACAAAATCGATCAGCTCGATATCGAAGATCAGCACGGAATTGGCCTGGATCGGACCTGTGGATTGCGGCCCGTAAGCCAGTCCCGAAGGGATGATGAATTTGCCTTTGGCGCCTTTGGTCAGCATGGGAATGGCTTCCTGCCAGCCTTTGATCACCCGGCCAAGCTGGAAGGTAAATGGCTGCCCGCGATCAACCGAAGAGTCAAAAACGGTTCCATCCAGCAATGAACCATGATAATGCGCGGTGATACTACTGTTCATATCCGGGTGGGCTTTCCCGTCACCTTTTTTTTCAATAATATAATAGATGCCGGAAGGGGTGGATTGAACATCCAGTTGGTTGTCAATGGCATATTGCAAGATGAGGTTTTTATCGATCTCAGCCTGTGTGGTTGGCGACTCGATCATTTCGGCTTCCAGCCTTTTTTCCAGTTTTTTCGGATTCACCTTATCGGGTTGAGAAAAAACATTGGCAGCAAGCGTAATTCCAAAAAAAACACATAACAATTTATTCATTTCATTATTTTTAAAAAATTAAGAATTAGTGTCTGACCGAAAACGTCAATTTGGTCAACTCTGGCTATTTGCGATTGT
>CAZKDA010000179.1:0-10120 GCA_964551455.1 uncultured Saprospiraceae bacterium | reverse complement strand
GACAAATCTTACATCGACGTGATTTCTGGAGTGGCTGTGAGTAACCTGGGGCATCGGCACCCGCGCGTTGTAAAAGCTGCAAAAACTCAGCTCGACAAATATTTGCACACCTTTGTCTATGGCGAATTTGTGTTAAGCCCGCAGGTCAGGCTGGCGGAGCTTCTCGCCAAACAACTCCCGGAAACATTGGATTGTTTTTATTATGTCAATTCGGGCAGCGAAGCTATTGAGGGCGCCATGAAACTGGCAAAAAGATACACAGGCCGTTACGAGATCATCTCTGCGAGCAATGCCTATCACGGAAGTACCCAGGGTGCAGCGAGCCTGATGAGCGATCCTCATTTCACACAAGCATACAGGCCATTACTTCCAGGCATCCGGCACATTGAGTTCAATGATGAATCATCTTTGGAAAGGATAACAGAAAAAACTTCCTGTGTTATCATCGAAACCGTTCAGGGAGAATCGGGTGTCCGGGTTCCACAAGTTGAGTTTTTACAAAAATTAAGAAAACGATGCACCGAAACCGGTGCCTTGCTTATCCTCGATGAAATTCAAACGGGTTATGGCAGAACAGGTTCTTTGTTTGCTTTTGAGCAATATGGCATTGTGCCGGATATTTTGGTAGTGGCAAAAGGATTTGGCGGAGGAATGCCACTCGGAGCGTTCATTGCTTCCAGGGAAATAATGAAAGTGTTATCCTTTGATCCGCTTTTGGGGCATATCACCACATTTGGCGGGCATCCAGTAAGTTGTGCCACCTCACTGGCAACTTTGGAGGAATTGCTGGACAGCGACCTGATCGGCCAGGTAAAAAGGAAGGAACAACTGTTCAGAAAACTGCTTGTCCATTCGAAAATTAAGGAATTGCGGAGTGCCGGGCTAATGATGGCTTTGGAGTTAGAAAGCTTTGAGTTCGTTCAGAAAGTAATAAAAGATTGTCTTGAAAATGGGGTGGTAACGGATTGGTTTTTATTCAACGACCGAAGCCTCCGCATCGCGCCGCCGCTGATAATTGAAGATGCGGAGATTGAAAAAGTATGCGGGATCATCCTGGATGCCATTCGGAAAAATTCATAAAAAAACAGGAAAAACAACAACTGCTTTCCCTGTTTTTTATTACTGCATAACAATGAAAATTACAATTCTTTTCGGAGCCTCGCCACAGGCACGTTGAGTTGTTCTCGGTATTTGGCCACAGTACGTCGGGCAATATTGTAACCCTTGTCTCTGAGGATATTTTTGAGCTTTTCGTCAGAAAAAGGTTTGCGTTTATTTTCCACTTCGATGATATCCGTCAGGATCTTTTTCACTTCGAGTGTTGAAACTTCCTCCCCAGTGCTGGTTTGTAAAGATTCGGAGAAGAAATCCTTGAGGCGTTTCGTTCCAAATTCTGTTTGCACAAATTTGCTGTTAGCTACGCGGGAAATTGTCGAGATATCCAGTCCGGTGATATCAGCAATATCTTTGAGGATCATCGGTCGCAGCGTTTTTTGGTCGCCGGTCAGGAAGTATTCGTATTGATACTGCATGATGGAGTACATCGTTTTGTACATTGTTTGTTGTCTTTGGCGGATAGCATCGATAAACCACTTGGCCGAGTCAATTTTTTGTTTGATGAATAAAATGGCCTCTTTTTCCTGCTTTTCAGATTTTTTCACCTTTTTATTCAACTGGTAGTTTTTCAGCATATCCTTGTAATGTTCGTTGACACGGAGGTCAGGAGCATTTCTGGAATTGAGCGTAAGTTCCAGTTCGTTGTCGCGGTTTACAATGGTAAAATCAGGAACGATGTAATAGGTTTTGCTTTTTCCACCGGTATAGCCGCTCGCTGGTTTGGGGTTCAGTTTCAATATTTCATCGATTGCATCTTTCAACACATTTTCGGAAATATTGAGGAACCGCTGTAGTTTTTGATAATGCTTTTTAGAAAACTCATTGAAATACTCATCAATGATCCGTATGCAAAGCCGGAGGGTTAAAATTTCTTCATCAGAGAGATTTTCGCTTTCTGTTTCCAGTTTGTATTGAAGTTGTAATAAAAGGCATTCCTGTAGGTTTTTAGCACCGACTCCAGGGGGGTCGAATCGCTGTATTCTTTTCAGCATATTTTCCACTTCTTCCTGGTTGGTGATCACGTTTTGTGAGAAAACGAGGTCGTCGATTATTGCCAGAGGTTCGCGTCTTAAATAGCCATCATCGTCAATGCTGCCGATAATCTGGTTGGCGATTTTCAGCTCTCTGGAATCTTCAATATCCAATAAGCCGAGCTGCTCTTCAAGATATTCGTGGAAAGTGTTTTCAACAGGAACGGGAATAGATTTATCTTCTTCGTCTGCTGAATAATTATTGGTTTGTAGTTTGTAACTGCTGGGGTCGTCTTCTATATAATCATTGAGGTAGTCATCGAGTTCAAACTCATCATCACGTTCGAAAGTTTCCTCGAAATTTTCAAGATCTTCACTGTCATTATCACTTTCGGATTTAGTTTCGTCAGAAGTTGTTTCTTCTTTCGTTGATCCAAACTCAAGAACCTCTTCAGATTCTTCGCCTTCTTCCAGGGCGGGATTTGCTTCCAATTCTTCTTTTATTCGTTGATCCAAAGTAGCGGTCGGAATTTGCAGCAGTTTCATAAGTTGAATCTGCTGTGGCGACAGCTTCTGGAGCATCTTTTGACTAAGACTCTGTTTTAACATGGGAAAATCAGGTTTTCTCTTTTTATTGAAAAATGCTTGAACAACAACTCCGACAATTCGGGGTCAATTTTTTTTAATGCCTGCTTTTTTAGCACAGATTATATTAAGTTTTTTCCTACCTGATATAATGAAATTTTCAGTATGCTAAAGTGACATTGTAAAGACCGAGAGATGTGTTATTTTCCTAATAGGTATGCCGCAATATAAATCTTTTTCTTTAATATGTCCAGTGTCCGGATCGAATTTCCATCAAAAAATATGCCAGGCTCAATGCTGGTCTGAACTTTTAAAACGTATATTAAGAAATTATTATTCAAAAAGTCGATTTTTATATCCAAAAACGATAGAGGCCAACCCACATTTTTCCTCAATTAAGTTTCCAATATTGTGACACAACTCTCGTTCTTTTAACGCTTTTTTCTTTACCTTGGTTGAAAATAAATTTATCCGGAAAATGCACACCAATCAACGAATAGCAGCCTTACGCAGCTTGATGAAAGAAAAGGAGATCGATGTTTTCCTCGTCCCGGGAAACGATCCGCACCAAAGCGAATACGTCGCGCCTCACTGGCAGGCAAGAAACTGGATTTCCGGCTTTACAGGCTCTGCGGGCATTGTTGTAATTACCCTGGATTTTGCAGGACTTTGGACGGACTCCCGGTATTTTCTACAAGCTGAATCCGAATTGGCGAATAGTGAAATGGTTTTACAAAAACTAAAGGTCGCGCATACCCCCGAACACATCTCCTGGATCAAAGCAAATATCCCGGCCGGCAGTGTAGTGGGCTGCGATGGGACGATGTTTTCAGTCAGCCAGATCGAATATATAGAAAAATCATTCGCGGAAAAGGAAATTGCACTGGATTATTACCAAGACCTGATTAGCCTGATCTGGAACGACCGTCCCCCGCTTCCGGGTAATCCGGTTTTTGAACATGCGACCAAATTTGCCGGGAAAACCCGCCGGGAAAAACTCAGCGATGTTCGCAAAATCATGCAACAAAAAAATGTGCAATATCATCTCATCACTGCGCTTGACGATATCGCCTGGACATTTAACATTCGCTCAAATGATGTGGAATGCAACCCCGTGGCAATTGCTTATGCTGCGGTTGGTCTGGAAGAGGCTTTTTTATTTATTGATAAAAACAAAGTGCCGCAAAGTTTTCTGCCGTCGTTGAAGGAAGCACGAGTAAAAATCCTTCCGTATGATGCCATAAATTCATTCCTCCAAAATCTGGACGAAAATGCAAGTATATTGATCGATCCTGCAAAGACGAATATTCTGGCTTTCAACGCTATCCGACATGCAAAAATAACGTTCGGCGATTCCATTCCTGCTAACCTGAAAGCGATCAAAAACGAAACGGAAATCGCGCACATCAAAAATGTCATGCGGAAAGATGCCGTAGCGCTTGTTAAATTGTTCAGGTGGCTGGAAAACACATTGACAGAACGCGAGATCCCGGAAACGGAAATTGCAGTACAACTGGATAAATTCAGGAATGGACAGGAAAACTATTATGGTGAAAGCTTTGCTGCCATTGCCGGATATAATCAAAATGGCGCCATCGTTCACTATCGGGCTTTGCCGGGGAAATGTGCGCATGTAAAAAACGAAGGCATCTTATTGCTCGACAGTGGCGGGCAGTATGCCGATGGGACAACCGATATAACCCGCACGATTGCATTGGGCGTTCCAATGGAAGAGCAGAAGCGAAATTTTACCCTGGTGCTGAAAGGACATATTGCGCTGGCTACTTTGAAGTTCCCGTACGGGACGAGAGGAAACCAGATGGACATACTCGCCAGGCGATCGCTTTGGGATTATGGCCTCAATTTTAGCCATGGAACCGGGCATGGCGTCGGGTTTTTTCTCAACGTCCATGAAGGTCCACAGGCCTTTGGCACAGGAGCTACCGCTAAAGCCGCTGTTGTTTTTGAGCCAGGAATGTTGACTTCAAACGAACCGGGGTTTTATAAAACCGGCGAATATGGGATCAGGATAGAAAACCTGGTTTTGACTGTCGAAGATCACGAAAACGAGTATGGTAAATTTCTCCGGTTTGAGACCGTCACTTTGTTTCCGATAGATTACAATTTGATAGATTTCAATATTCTGAGCGAAAGTGAGTTGGCCTGGCTCAATGCTTATCACCGGCGGGTTTACGACGAGGTATCTCCATTGCTGAACGCAGATGAAAAAAAATGGCTGGAAGAAAAGTGCCGGAAAATATGAAGAATGGCCGGCTTACTAATTTGCTTTTGTTGGAAGAATTTCCGACAAGTAGTAAAACAGGGAATTGCGGGTTATGGTATGCTGCGTTTTGAGATTTCGCAAAGCCCCGTATTTTGAATGATTTTAAATGCCTGGCTTTCGCTTTTTCTCTTTTGAACTTATGGGAATTTTCATTTTCTTTGTGCATCCGAAAAATTTGACAATCAAAAATAAAACGAAATGGCAGATCAAATTGATAATTCAGGGAAAAAAGGTTATTGCTTTATGTATGTTATACTCTTCTTTCTGGCAGTGATCATCACCTGGGCTTATGTCTATTGGAGCAACTTCAAGCTTACTTTTTAACAAACAATTTAAGCCGGGAAAGAAATAGCAGTTTGAGTTGTGCCCAACGCAAAAAAAAATCTCATTGGGATTAATCCCAATGAGATTTTTTTTATGAAAATTCTTTTATTGTTACGTTAACCGCCAAAAGGCAAAACGATAAAAGAATGCCTGGTATTTAAGGCTTTACATTGTAAATGCTTTCAATATTGGGTACGATCACAAACTCTACTCTTCTGTTTTTTGCACGCGCGTCGCTGGTATTTTCACCGGCAAGTGGGGCGAATTCACCCCTGCCTACAGCGGAGAGTTGATTTGGACTAACGCCGTGTTTGAGCAACAACCAAACTGCGCTCATGGCTCTGCTAAGGCTGAGATTCCAGTTGTCGCCTTTGCCTTCCATAAACTTGAGGTTGTCGGAGTGTCCTTCTACCTGAATGCTCAGGCTAGGGTTGTTTTTGAGGATTTCAGCCAGTTTTGACAGCGGGTCTCGGTAAGTTTGTGCAATGTATGAAGAACCCATTTTGAAGTTGATTGGGTTGTCCATGACTACATAAAGCCGGTTGTCGCGTTCTTCGACTTTAAGACCGCTGCCTTCGTAGCTTGCAAAAACTCCTTTAATGGCGGCATTGAGCGAATTGACTTCGCCTTCCAGTCTGGTTTTATCTTTTGCAGCCTGTTCTTTGGTACTGGCAAGATTGGCGTTGGCAGTAGTAAGATCTGTATTAAGTTGTGAAACTTGAGTTTGCAAATCAGCATTTTCGCCTTCGAGTTGCGCTTTTGTTTCTTCCAGGGACTTTACATTTTTCTGTGCTTCAGCCAGTTGGTTTGCAATGCTTTCCTTATCGTTCATAAGGTCTGTATATTTCTTTTTAGAAACACATGAAGATAACAAAGCGGCGGTGGCAAGACAGAAAAATAGCAGGTTTACTGTTTTTCGCATGTTTGTCATTGTTTATTATTTGTTAATGAATTATTTTTTAAAATGCAAAAATGGAGACATTCCCCAATATTGGCCAAAATTACGCAATGAAGTTAAATAATTATAAAAAATTAAAAAATAGATGTTTTTCTAATAATAATTTTTTGGTTGTGTCT
The DNA here is from genome assembly GCA_964551455.1 of uncultured Saprospiraceae bacterium. Taxonomy (GTDB): domain Bacteria; phylum Bacteroidota; class Bacteroidia; order Chitinophagales; family Saprospiraceae; genus JAHDHW01. The sequence continues at coordinate 3,763 of CAZKDA010000179.1, read as the reverse complement.
TACGCCCATTGTCTGCCAGATCATCATAATATTCCGGATGAATATCGTAAAAAAAAACCGGGGGTTGATCAATTTTTAAAAACCAGGATCGGAACAACGCTTTGAAAAACCTCCTTGGTGGTCACGCTGTTGTGAAACAGGTTTTCCCAGAAACTGCGACTTTGTTTAATCATACAAAGCAGATCTGCCTGGTGTGTTTTGACAAATTCCTGGATGATCGCATTGACATTTGAGGCATTTCCTTCTATCTCGAAAAATGTACATTTCGTTTCGGAAAAGACCTTTTTGAATTGCTGCTCAATAGCCTCGTTTTCATTACCGGATTTAACATGCAGGCCAAGAATTTCAGCATTGTAAAACATTGAAAACTGTTTTAGCGGAGTGATTTTTTCTGCCAGTTTGTTGATGTTCGGACTGACCGACAGCACGATCGTTTTCAATGGCTTGAAAGCAAAACCTGCGGGCACAGCCAAAACCGGAATTTTGGTGTGGTTGATTACGCCGTTTGTTGTGCTGACGATAAATACTTCTTTAAGCCCATTCGATCCCTGCGTACCCATGACGATCAGATCAGCCTTCATTTTTTTTGCCGCCAAAGCAATGGTTTTAACAGGATTTCCTTTTACAACTTCGTAATTAAACACGACTCCGGGCTTAAGCCTGGGTTCGATTTTTGCTGCCAGCTTTGCCATTCCTTCCTTTGATTCTTTTCGCATCAGCCGTTCCACACCAATGAACATACCCGCTCTGCGCTGAAGTTTATAGGTGTTGAGCAGCAATATTTCACCTTTCACCTTATTGACTATATCAATGGCATATTCGATCGCAGAATGTGTATTCTCGGAAAAGTCTGTCGGCACAAGTATTCTTTTCATTCAAGTGTTTTTTACAATTTTCACAAATTACGAAAAAAAACTGCCAGGATGAAAATGCAGAAAGAAAATTGAAAACGGTATCGAAAGCACAAACGGCCATTAGTAATCAACTAAAAAACCTGACCCGAAACTACCTCCAGATCAGGGCGCAACATCTTTAGCATTTCAATACCCTGTGTGCTAATCCCAGTCTGCCAAAGGTAAATCGTTTTCAATGCCGGCAGCTTCGCAATTGACTCAATGGATTGGTCACTGATTTTCGTACCATACAAATTCAGAGAATGTAAATGTTGTAATTGCTCCAGCATTGCAATCCCCTGATCCCCGACCAGTGTATTTTCTATATTGAGTTTCGTAAGGTGCGACATTTGTTTTACAATTTCGAGGTGACTATTGCCAATGTTACTGTGCCCCAGGTTAAGCCGGACGATATGGTCTTTTGCCCTGAGCAGTATGTCCATTTGAAGTAAAGAAATGCTTGATATTCCCGGCCTCAGACTGACCTCGATCAGGTTTTTTTCGGCTGAGATCTGTTTAGCTTTGAATGCATCGTTTTCCAACAGCAGCAAAATGGAATCTGGCAGTGGTTCGATCTCATAAGAACTTTCAAAACCGGTTGCTTTGGCGGCCGGGCCGAAGTATTGTGCAAAAACCCAATCCATGTCATTTGTTTTGGAATATTCGCCGACCTTTTTTTCAAAAGATGCTCCGCTGTTGATCCACCATTCGAGCAGCCGGATCTGGCTGTAAGTGAGCGGATCACCCTTCGGCGGCATAAATTTTTTATCCTTTTTGCTCAGTGTAACACGGACAAATATTTCGCTCTCCGAGGCTGTGCCGGGAGCATAAATTCCGTCGTGTTCGCCTCCTTTCAAAAAACCTTCTTTCGTGCTGAGATCAAGCCCTCCTTTATTGTTGAGTTCATTGTGGCAATTCCCGCATTTTTCTTTTAAAAACGGCATGATGAGATCGGTAAACACAAGCGTTGAGTCAGGGTTTGGAAATGGCCGGGCTGGCTCGTTCGAAATGGATTTTGTACCTAAAAAAGTTTTTAAAAAATCTGGCGCATATTGTAAAAGATAACCTTCACCGTGTGTCAGTTTTCCGCCCAGGTGACCAGCGAAAAGTATTGCAAATGCCAACGCCATCATGCAAATCGCTGCCGCAGTTCTTCCTGCCTGAAACCTGCCTGATGTAAACATCCAGCATGCCAGGGACATCACAACTACGCCTACTCCAGCCCACCGGTGCCATTCCAAAATATCGTCGGCATAACCACCGGTACTGGCCAAAAGCCATCCGCAAACAGCCGATAATGCTGAGCTGACGAACCCGATAAAAAAGGATAATTTTATGGCGAAGTCAAGTTTTGCGGAAGGTTTAAAAACAGAAATAAAAAACAGTACAACTGCCAGCAATAATATTCCAACAGGTAGATGAACCAGAACAACATGAAACCTTCCGAAAAAATAGCTGAACTCCATTTTGCAAAAATTGGCTGGCCATTTTGGGTTCATCAAAATTAAAAATTCCAAAAACCAAAGTATGATAAAAATGTAGTATTATTAGCCGCTTAAAATAATTATCAAAATGGACGAACTTCATAAAGTACAAATAAACCAATCTGTTGCAATTTTGATCGATGGCAACAATATCGAAAAGAGCCTCCAATCGCTTGTAAATGATAAAAATGCCCTTGCGGATTTTGACACCTTAATACCTAAACTGCTGGACAACCGCGGCTTGAACCGACTGATCTATTTCCGCGAAGGCAAAAGTATTTCTCCGAAACTGGCAGAACGACTACTCAAAAATTTCCACGGCTCGGTAGTGCCCTGCCACAAATCGGCGGATATTCCCCTGACCATCAAGGCCACGCAGATCGCTACCAAAGTGGATACAATTATTATTTTATCAGGAGATTCGGATTACATCGAACTGGTGAGGCACCTCAAAGGCGAAGGGGTCAGGGTGGAGATCGCTTCTGTGGAAAATACAACTGCCCAGATACTGATCGACGAGGTAGAGCGATTTACGCCGATCACCAAAGAAGATTGTTATATTTTGAAAACCTTTCACACCAAAAAAGGAAGGAAGTGAATTCGGCCTTTTTACAAAACAACAATTTTTACAAATCCAAACTGCGCCTCATATTCGCGTGATATTCACTGATGGCTTTGTCGTGAAACCAGGGATACAGCCATTTTTCCCGAAACGGCGAGCGACCTTTGTAATAAGTGGTGTGGGTAATTTTGGTATTATCGTTTTGAGCTTCGGTCAATAGGATTTTTTGCATTCCAACGGTTTCACCGCCTTCGACATAACTTAAAGTAAACGATTTTTCACCTTCATCGACATCAATGATCTTATGGGCAATGGCAAGTCTCAACAGCCCGCCGAATATTTTCAAACTGACATAAAATACCTGGCCGGATTGAGCGCCCATATATGGGTCGCCAGGGTAAACGATTTCACCGGCACTGCCGGAGACTATCAAACCAAACGATAGCATTTCGCCATTCCACACCGCAGCAGGATTGGCAGTATTATAATGTTGCCAAACCCTGTCCAGCGAGGCGTTTATAAAAAAAGTCTTCACATGGATTTTATGTTCGGAAAGGTCGTCTCCCTGCGAGTAGGTAGCACGCAGATCATTGAAATTCGATACCCCGTTCGCCATTTGTAGTCGCAGTAATTTTTTGACATCGTTTTGTTCTATTCTGTCCAACTGAATTTCAGCCATCCGGTGTTGTGTTTTTTTCATCGCATCCTGATTTTTTAAAAAACAAAAACCCCTTGCAGTATCAGCCACAAGAGGTTATTTGAGGTCGCGAGCGGATTCGAACCGCTGTACGAGGTTTTGCAGACCTCTGCCTAGCCACTCGGCC